>JBGGOQ010000005.1 GCA_041320695.1 Caldicellulosiruptoraceae bacterium PP1
AAAGAACCGTCCCCATTGGCTCGTTGGCTAAATATTTGATACTATTACAAAAAAATTAATAATATATGAAAAATGAATATACATAATTGAATATAACTAACTATTTGTGTATTATAAAATTAAGAATATTATTAGATGAGGTTTATAGCATGAAAAAAAGGATAACATTTATTGGTACATTAATACTAATTTTCTCTGTATTTTTGTCAAATATATATATATTTGCTGCACCCAAGGTAAAAGAAAACAATAGTACTAAAAATGACACTTCAATAAATATAATTAGCACAATAAAATATGATTTAAATGGTGACGGGAATTTAGAAAATATATCAATTTCAAATGAGAAAAATAATTATTTTATAATTTTTAATAAATTAAAATATAAATTTTCTACCTCAAAAATTGAGGTTAGAAATGTTTCAGTAATTGATATAAAAACAAATGATTTAAATAAAGAAATATTGATTGAAACAATAAAAGATGATAAAAGCGAATTTATAATTTTAGAATATAATGGTAAACAATTTTATGAGATAGCACGATTAAATAAGATGCCGGTCATATTAGGTAATGGAACAGTAATAATTGAAGAGGATATGGGATTTTGGATTAAAAAAGATAAATATGTTCTAACAGACAAAACCGGGAAAATTAAACTTAAGCAATTACCTCAAGAATTATATTACGTTGGGGCAAAAGCAAGAGTAAAGAAAGGATTTGAATTATTTTCAAACAGAGAAGATAGTAAGGAATTAGCAACAATTACTCTCTCAGAAGGCGAGATTATAGATATTGTAATGTGCGATACATCCAATTGGTTCAAAAAATCAAATCAGAAGAATAATAAAATATATGATTGGTACTTAATTAAAACAAGTTCAAACCTAACTGGATGGGCAAGATTAAAGGATTTTGAACAGAATATTGAGTTTATAAAGTAGCTACTCAGATGAGTAGCTTTTTTATTTTATTTATAAAAATTTATCATTTAATATGATATAATAAAAAAAACTTTAGATAAAACTTAAGGGTGTATATAATGAGAAATATTGTTCTGACAGGTTTTATGGGAAGCGGGAAAACGTCAGTAGGTCTGAAATTGTCCGAAATACTAAATATAAACTTTATTGATACAGATTCATTGATAATAAAAAAGTTTAATATGCCAATTGAGGATATTTTCAAGATCTATGGGGAAAGGAGATTTAGAGAAGTTGAAGAAGAGGTTATCAAAGAAATTTCTGAAAATCAAGATTTGATTATTTCTACAGGTGGTGGTGTTGTTCTTAATAAAAATAATATAGAGTATTTAAGGAAAAATGGTATTATATATTATCTTCATACTTCACCTGAGGTTGTATTTGAAAGAATTAAAGATGATACATCAAGGCCACTACTCCAAAATAAAGATAAGCTTAAAACAATAATTAACTTAATGAATTTTAGAATACCATTTTATAAGAATTGTGATTATGAAGTAAATACTGATAATATGAAAATTGAAGAAATTGTTGATAAAATATTAAATATTCATCTTAAAAAGGAGACTACAAGATGATCAGATTTGGACCTGCAGGTAATTCAGAAAGTTTTTATAATGCTGGTAATAAGTCGAGTGTTGATGCTCCGAAGTGGCTTAATTCGATTGGACTTAATGCTTACGAATATCAATGTAATAAAGGAGTAAATATCAGTCTTAATAAAGCAAAAGAAATTGGTATAGAGGCAAATAAATACAATATTTTGTTGTCAATTCATGCACCTTATTATATTAATTTTGGAAGCCAAGAAAGAGAAAAATTAGATAAATCAAAAGAGTACATTTATAAATGCCTTGAAGTTGCAAAAGAAATGAAAGCAGAAAGAATTGTTTTTCATCCAGGTTCCTGTGCTAAGGTTGATAGGGATATTGCTTTTAATACAGCATTAAAATCCATAAAAGAAATGATTTATACAGTTAAGGATATTGGTTTTAATGATATCTTTTTATGTCCTGAAACAATGGGAAAGAAAAATAATCTTGGCTCGGTAGATGAAATAATAGAAATATGTATGCTTGACGATATGCTTTTGCCTACAATTGATTTTGGCCATGTGAATGCTTTTAATGGAGGGATATTAAAAACTAAAAGTGATTTTGTTGACCTTTTGAAAAAATTTATAAATAAATTAGGTTATGACAGAATGAAGCATTTTCATAGCCATTTTAGTAGAATTGAATATACACAACAAGGAGAGAAAAGACATCTAAACTATGATGATGAAGGATATGGACCTGAATTCAATCCATTGGCAGAAGCATTAATTAAACTTGATTTAGAACCGGTAATAATTTGTGAATCAAGGGATTATATGAGCGAGGATGCTCTCAAATTTAAAAATATATATTCTGAGATATTAAAAGAAAAGGAAGAGAACTAATGAAGGTATTAGTTATTAACGGACCTAACTTAAATCTTCTCGGGAAAAGAGAAACAGGGGTATATGGCAATAAGTCATATGATGATTTATTAAGACAGATTAAACAAAAAGCATCTGAACTTTCAATTATGGTTGACTTTTATCAATCAAATCATGAAGGACAGATAATAGACAAACTACATGAAGCACAAGATATATATGATGGAATAGTTATTAATCCGGGAGCTTTTACACACTATAGTTATGCTATACATGATGCAATAAAAGCAATTAATATTCCAGTAGTTGAGGTACACATTTCCAATATACATCAAAGAGAGGAGTTTAGACATAAAAGTGTTACTGCTCCAGCTTGTATAGGTCAAATTTCAGGATTTGGATTTAATAGTTATGTTTTAGGGCTTTATGCTTTACAAGAGCATGTTATAAGAAAGGGATGATATTATGGACATATTTAATCAAAGAATACAGAAGGTGTTTAATCATATTAACGAGGTAAATGCATTACTTTTAAAGAAAAAGGAGAATATAAGGTATTTTTCTGGTTTTAAGGGTGATGATAGCTTTTTACTATTATTAAGTAACTCAAAGAGATACCTAATAACAGACTTTAGATATGTTGAACAAGCTGAAAAAGAAGCAATAAATTCAATTGTTATTGATTACAAAGGTGAACTTCATAATTCTATTAAAAGTATTCTTGAACAATACAATATAAATACATTGCATATTGAAGGATATGCTTTTACAGCTGATGAATTTATTGAATACAAAGAGAAATTATCGAATATAAAAATAGAAAGAATAAAAGAAAATTTAGATATCTTCAGAATGATAAAAACACAGGAAGAAATACAAGCTATAAAAACAGCTGTAGAAATTGCTGATAGAGCTTTTGAATATATTTTAAAATTCATAAAAGAAGGAGTTAAAGAGGAAGACCTACTATGTGAATTAAATTATTTCTTTTTAAAAAATGGAGCAAGAGGTTTTTCTTTTGAACCTATAATTGCATCTGGTGAAAGAGCATCATTGCCTCATGGTGTTGCATCAAATAGAAAATTAAAAAAAGGGGATTTTATTACACTAGATTTTGGATGTAATTTTGATGGCTATATGTCAGATATGACAAGAACAGTTTTCTTAGGACAACCAAATGAACAACAATTAAAGATATATTATATAGTAAAAGAGGCACAAGAAAGAGCAGAAAAGGAAATAAAGGCTGGGATGAAAGCTAATGAAGTTGATAGAATAGCAAGAGATTATATTGCTTCTTTTGGATATAGAGAACAATTTGGACATTCATTAGGGCATGGCGTAGGGCTTGAAATACATGAATTACCAAGATTATCCCCAAAATCTGATGTTATTTTAGAAGAGAATATGGTTGTAACAATAGAACCTGGTATCTATATACCTAATTTTGGGGGTGTAAGAATTGAAGATATAGTGGTTGTAAAAAAGGATAAATCAGAGATCTTAACCAAATCATCTAAAGAAGTTATTGTTATATAGATTTTGGAGGGTATTATGGAGATTTGCGATATTTACTCAAATGGTATAAGTAAGTATGGTTTAGCTCCGGTTGTTCTATGTTATTATTATAGATACTATAAAAATGGCTTTTATATGGAACCGCATAAACATAAAAGAGCAGAGATTATGTATGTTACTAAGGGACATTGCAAAGTAAATATTCAGAATGAATGTGTAAAATTGGAGAATGGTGATTTTATATTAATAAATGGAGAGATAGAACATCAACTTCTAGTTGATATTAATCTTCCATGTAAAGTATTATGTCTCGAATTTGCTTTTATGAAAGAGCAAAATCATAACATAATTAATATAAATTATCAACATTATTTAACACCAGAATTTTTAAACCATAGTAAACAATATATTGTTCTTAAAGATTCAGATGAAGTATATCTGGCAATTAAAGGAATACTTTCTGAATTAGAAAGAATAAATAGAAACCAAAATTTAATAAATCTCATGTTTACTGAATTGATGATAAAAATATCAAGACTTTATTCTGAAATAATTGAAGGCCAAAAAGATATAAAAAACTTTTATGTTGATACCATTAAAAAATTTATTGAACATAATTATTATAAAGAAATAAAGATATCTGATTTAGCATCTATTGTCAATCTTAATCCTACATATTTAGAAAAGATATTTAAGAAAAATACAGGCTCTACTCCTATAGATTACCTTATAAAAGTAAGGATCGAGAAAGCAAAGATGTTTCTAGTAAATACCGATATACCAGTAACAGAGATTTGCAACTATGTGGGTATAAATAGTAGACAGTATTTTTCATTACTATTTAAAAAGCTTACTGGATATTCACCTCAACAATATAGATTAACAAATTCAATAAATCGATATATTTGACATTTAAATAATAATTAAGTGGGTATTTTAAAAGCATTTATTAAACTTTATTGTTATAATAAAAAGAAAATATTTTACTTGAGGTGATTTGTATGCCTAAGATTGCTATAATAGGTGCTGGTAGTGGTGTATTTACTCGTAACTTAGTTAGAGATATTCTATCATATCCTGAGTTATCTTCAAGTAATATCGTGCTTATGGATATTGATGAAACAAGGCTTGAGTATATGAAAAAGGCACTTGATAGATTGGTTTTGCAAGAAAAATATCCTGCAAAATTAGAAGCTACAACAGATAGAAGATATGCTCTAAAGGATGCAAACTATGTAATTATATCAATTCAAGTAGGGGGCCTAAAGCCATACGAACCTGATATATACATACCATTAAAGTATAGTGTAAAACAAGCTGTAGGGGATACATTAGGACCTGGTGGTGTATTTAGAGCTTTAAGGACTATTCCGGTACTAATTGATATTGCTAAAGATATGGAAGAATTATGTCCAAATGCTTTAATGCTAAACTATGTGAATCCTATGGCTATGAACTGTTGGGCTCTCAATAAAGCTACCAATATAAAAAATGTTGGTTTGTGCCATAGTGTTCAAGGTACTGCTGAATTTTTAGCCGGGATTATTGGAGCTGACATGAGGGATATTACATACCTTTGTGCTGGAATAAATCATATGGCATGGTTTTTGGAATATAAATGGAAAGGAAAAGATGCCTATCCTTTAATTAGAGAAAAGGCAAATGATCCAGAGATATACACACAAGATGTAACTAAATTTGAGATATTAAAACATTTTGGATATTATGTATCTGAATCAAGTTTTCATATGTCAGAATACATACCTTATTTTAGAAAAAGTGATGATTGGATTAATAAAATTCATAAAACACACTCTTGGCATAAAGACCATTACAACGGAATGTATTTACATTGTTGTTTAGATGGTGCGAAAACTTTATTAGATGACCTAAAAAAGATGGCAGAAGAGGATTATATTAATCCTGCAAGAAGCCATGAATATTGTGCTACAATTATTCATTCAATTGAGACAAATACACCTACTGTAATAAATGGAAATGTCCAGAATAAAGGTTTAATTACTAATCTTCCTGCTGATAGCTGTGTTGAAGTACCCTGTCTTGTGGATAGTAATGGTATACAACCAACAATAGTTGGAGATTTACCGCCACAACTTGCGGCACTAAATAGGACTAATATAAATGTTCAAGAGTTAACTGTATATGCAATCTTAAATAATGACAAAGAAGCAGTTTATCAAGCTATTTATATGGATCCTCTAACATCAGCAGTTCTCGATTTAGACCAGATTAGATGTATGGTTGATGAATTATTTGAAGCTGAGAAAGAGTTTTTACCAGAATTAAAGTAATATAAAAATTGTTGCATTTTTTTAAATATTGATTTATAATTAATTTTAATATATTTTAGATTAGTATAGATTAGAGTAGAATAGATTAGATGAGAGGAGAAGAGCTAATATGAATATCTATGCAACTAAAAGCTCCGAATGCTCTTCGGAGCTTTCATTTTACCATGATCTTTTCAAAGAAATACCTGTTTTTAATATCTGCCATTCTTCTTTTGATGCACAAAATTTAGAACAATTTATTCCTACCCATTTTGATGTTCCATATTATTTCATGGAATCAAGAGACTTAAAGGTTTTGTCATTTGAAGTTGTGCAAAGGATAAATATTTACAAAAATAAGATATCTTTCAAGGGTATTGTTGACTACTTACTTGAAAATATTGAAGTTGAAGATAGCTTGAATAAGATAATTTCAAATTTGACTACTGAAAAAAATGCGTTTGTTGCGAGCATTATTAATTATTCTGCAATTAACATTACAGAAAACATCTTTGAAACAGATGAAGAGTATGGTACTTTGATACTATACAAATATAACATTATATATAACAAAAAGGAAAAGAAAACATATTTATTAACAGTTAATGATATGAACCATCCTTTAAATGAAAATGGGGTATCAAAAAATATTAGCAATGCTGTTGGCCATTTTATTTATAGAACACCTAAAGATGAATATATTAAAAATGTTATGAAAGTAAAAGAGGATATAAGAAATGGAGAGATATTTCAACTTGTTTTATCCCAAATTATGTATGTTGAAAGTAATATAACTCCATTTCAGCTATTTTTCAATTTGTATGAAAATAACCTTTCAGATTACTGTTTTTTAATTAATGATTTAGATAAAAAGATAGTGTGTTTCTCTCCAGAAACATTAGTTAAAGTTGAAGATGAAAAAATATTAACATATCCAATTGCAGGAACTTATAAATTAAACCCTGATGAAAATTTAAACGAGAAAAAGTATAAATTAATTACAGACACCAAGGAACTAAGTGAACATATGATGCTTGTTGATCTTTCGAGGAACGATTTAAGTAAAGTATGTATTCCTGGAACTGTCTTTGTAAATGAATTTTTAAGGATAAAAGAACTTAAAAACCTTATTCATATTTACTCTGTTGTATCTGGTCAATTAAAAAACAAGATGCCATTTTCAAGTCTTTTATCTGTATTTCCAGCAGGGACATTGACTGGTGCTCCAAAGGTACGTGCAATGCAATTAATCAATGCTTATGAAGCTATTTCTCGTGGACTATACGGTGGAGCTATTGGATATTTTTTTAATAATACTATTGATTTTGCTATCGCAATTAGAATGGCAATAAACGAAGATGAGAAAGTGTATAGAGTTCAATCAGGAGCAGGAATTGTTCATTTATCTAAACCTGAAAATGAATATAAAGAATGTTTGACAAAAGCAAAAAGCATATTAAATGCTTTGGGGGTGAATGAAGATGATATTAATAATTGATAACTATGATTCATTCACCTACAACTTAGTAAATCTAATTGCTTCAAAAACTGAAGTTAATGTTGTTAGAAATGACAAAATATCATTAGATGAAATTGACAGAGATAAAATTTCTGGGATTGTCATATCTCCCGGACCCGGAAAACCCAAAGATGCAGGTATAACTATGGAAGTGATTAATGCATTTACAGGGAAAATACCTATTCTTGGTGTATGCCTTGGTCATCAAGCAATTGTTGAAAGCTTTGGAGGAAAAATAAAGATTGCTGAAAGAATATATCATGGAAGGCGTTCCATTGTTAATCTAACTGAAGATGGCGAAAGAAGCACCATATTTAAAAACATTCCAAAAACCTTTATAGCAGGTAGGTATCATTCATTAATTGCAGATGAAAAAACCCCTTTGGGAAAATTAAAGATAGCAGCAAAAACTAAAAATAATGAGATAATGGCTGTTGTCAATGATTATTTAAGGATATATGGGCTGCAATTTCATCCAGAATCAATTTTAACACCAGATGGTAGTAAGATTATTAATAATTTTCTCAATATTTGTTTTGAAAGGGGTTTTCAGAATGCAAAATTATCTTGAAAAAGTAATAGAAGGCCAAAATCTTACCTATTATGAAATAAAAGAAATTATTGAAAAACTACTAAATGATGAAATTGATTCAATAAAATTTGGAGCTTTTTTAGCATTACTGAGAAAAAAAGGCGAATCCCTTGAAGAAATTAAAGCATTCATAGATACATTTTTAGAAAGATCTAAGAAAATATATTTATCAAATGAGTTTTCAATTGATACCTGCGGAACTGGTGGGGATTCAAAAGGGACTTTTAATATCTCAACAGTTTCATCAATAATATTAAGCTCTTTTGATATAAAGGTAGTAAAACATGGAAATAGAGGGATAACAAGCAGATCTGGTTCAGCCGATTTAATGGAACAGTTAGGTATAGATATTAATGCAAACCAAGAAAAATTAGAAGAAGGTATTGAAAAGATTGGCTTTGGATTTGTTTTTGCACCCAATTTTCATCCGGCAATGAAAAAAGTTGCTCCAATAAGAAAAAGCCTTGGTATCAAAACAGTTTTTAATATATTAGGTCCTGTTTTAAATCCTGCTCCAATTAACTATCAAGTTGTTGGGACATTTGACTTAGACAGTCAAAATAAAATATTCAATGCACTTAATGGGAGAAGGAAAAGGTATGCTGTTGTTCATAGTGATGATGGTTTAGATGAGATCTCTATTTCAAGCAGCACTAAAATATTGGAAAATAGCCTTGGTATTACTAAAGAATATTTTATTGAACCTGAAGATTTTGGTGTTAATAGATATGATTTATCTGAGATAAAAAGTGAAGATCCAAAACAAAATGCTGAAATTACATTATCAATCTTTGAAGGAATTGAATCACCATTTTATTATGCAACACAAATAAACTGTGCATTTTGTTTATACATTTTAGGGTTAACTGATAACTTGGTAGAAGCTGCAAAACAAGTTGAAAGAAACATAAAAAATGGGCTTGTTATGAAAAAATTTAATGATATAAAAAATTTCTATAAGCTTGGAGGGCAATAATGTCGGTTTTATATGAAATTGCAAAGCTAAAATATGTTGAAGTTCAAACTCAAAAGAATATCTTAAAAATAGATGATATGATAAAAGATATAGAAAAGATAAGTGTATATAATAAATTTCAGGACATTTTTGAAACAAAGAAGTTTTGCGTAATAGGAGAAATCAAAAGATCATCGCCTTCTAAAGGAATTATTAATAAAGATTTGAATCCAGTCCATGTAGCAAATTTGTACAAGAATAATAACTTTTTTGCTGTATCTGTTCTTACAGAAAGAAACTTCTTTTTAGGAGATGATAATGACATAATAAAAATTAAGGAAAAAGTCGATATTCCAATACTAAGAAAGGATTTTATTATAGATGAATACCAAATATATCATTCTAAGTATATCCAAAGTGATGCTATTCTTCTTATAACAAAATTATTAGATGAAAATAAATTAAAACAATATATTCATATTGCAAATGCCATAAATCTTGTTTCGTTAGTAGAAGTAGAAGATGAAAGAGAAATAGAGATAGCCCTTAATGCCAATGCGAAGCTCATTGGGATAAACAACAGAAATCTCAATGATTTAAATATAGATATTAAAAAAACTGAAAGGCTAATGAAATATATACCTAAAGATATAAAGGTTATAAGTGAAAGTGGTATTACTAATAGAGAAAGTTTTATGTATATAAAGTCTATAGGAGTTAATGGATGTTTGATTGGGACAGCATTTTCAAAAGACTTTAGCTTTATTGACACAGTTGGAGGGCTTTTGAATTGATTATAAAGTTTTGTGGAATTAAAAGTCAAAATGATATAAAACTTTGTAATATTCTTAAGCCAACAATGATTGGCCTAATTTTTGCTGAAAGCCCGAGGAAAATTCCTTTAGAACAAGCTGAAAATATTTTAAAAAGAAAAAGCCCTAATATTTTATCTGTTGCAGTTTTTAAAAACCAAAGTTTAGATGAGGTTTGTAAAATTGTAAAAAAACTTAAAATTGACTATGTTCAGCTTCATGGAAATGAGGACCTCGATTATATAAGAAATATTAGAAAGCAGAATTTAAAAGTTATTAAAGCTATTGAAGTTTATTCATATAGGGATTTAGAAAAAGGCAATGTATTAAAAAATCAAGTGGATTTTATACTTTTAGATAGGCCAAAAGGGACAAACATAGATATTTTAAGTATAGCTAAAGAAGCTGAATATAAATTTATTGTTGCTGGTGGAATAAATGAAGAAAATATAGATAGATATCTAGAAATAAATCCCTTAGGAATTGATATATCAAGTGGTATTGAAACTGATGGAAATAAGGATTATCAAAAGATGAAAAAAATAATTCTGAAGGTGAGAGGATATTTATGAAGGGATATTTTGGGGAATATGGTGGAATGTTTGTTTCTGAAACATTAATGCCAGCATTATTAGAAATTGAAGAGAAATTTTTAGAATTGAAAGACAATAAGGAATTCCGATATGAGCTAAATTTCTATCTAAAAAACTATGTTGGAAGGCCATCACCTTTATACTTTGCCAAAAACCTAAGTGATTTACTTAATGTTAAGATTTATTTAAAAAGAGAGGATTTAAATCACACTGGTGCACATAAAATTAATAATTGTATAGGTCAAGCACTTTTAGCAAAGTATATGGGGAAAAAAAGGCTTATTGCAGAAACTGGTGCAGGACAGCATGGTGTTGCAACAGCCACTGTTGCAGCTCTTTTTTCTATGAAATGTGATATTTATATGGGGAAAGAGGATGCAGTAAGACAAGCCCCTAATGTTGCTAGAATGAAAATGCTTGGAAGCTCAGTGGTTGAGGTTAACAAAGGGAGCAAAACATTAAAAGATGCCATAAACGAGGCTTTGAGGGATTGGAGTGAGACCTTCGAAGATACTTTTTATTTATTTGGAACTGCTGCTGGGCCTCACCCCTTTCCAACAATAGTAAAATATTTTCAGAGTATAATTGGAAGAGAGACAAGAGAACAGATATTACAGTTTGAAGGAAGGCTGCCCACACATATATTTGCCTGTGTTGGTGGTGGTTCAAATTCAATTGGTATTTTCTCAGAGTTTATTGAAAGTGAAGTAAAATTGATTGGTGTTGAAGGTGCAGGCCAAGGAATTTATTCAAATAAGACCGCAGCTACATTAAGCAGCGGTTCTGTTGGTATACTTCATGGTTCTAAAACTTATATTCTTCAAGATGATGAAGGTCAGATTAATATTACACATTCTATATCGGCTGGTCTTGATTATCCAGGTGTTGGGCCAGAACATTCTTATTTAAAAGATAAAAAAAGAGTTGAATATGTTGGGATTACAGATAAAGAGGCAATAAATGCCTTTGAGGTAATGTGCAAAACAGAAGGTATAATACCAGCTTTAGAGAGTTCACATGCAATAGCTGAGGTAATAAAGAGAGCTAAAAATGGTGAATTTACTAAAGATGATTTGGTAGTTATTAATTTATCGGGTAGAGGAGATAAAGATTTAGATAATGTATTACGAAACAGAGGTGAATATTTTGAATCTTATTGATAAAACATTTATGAAACTAAAAAATCAAGGGAATAAGGCTTTTATTGGATATATGACTTGTGGTTATCCTACGTATGAACAATCATATGATATTTTTAATATTATGAATAAATACTGTGATATTATTGAAGTAGGCTTTCCATTTTCAGATCCTACTGCAGATGGTGAAATAATTCAGGAAGCATCAAGTAAAGCTTTAAAAAATGGAATTACTATAAAAAAAACACTTGAATTGATATCAAAAATAAAAAATGAAAAGCCAATTATTCTAATGCTTTATGCCAATAATATATTAAGACACCGAATAGACAATTTTTTTAAAATGTGTAGTGATTTTGGTGTAGATGCTTGTATAATTCCTGATGTTCCATATGAAGAAAAGAAAGTATTTGAAGAAGTTTCAGAAAAATATAATATTTATATTATAAGCTTAGTCTCAATTAGTTCCATAGATAGAGCAATAAAAATAGCTAAAGATTCAAAAGGATTTATATATGCTGTTTCAAAAAAAGGAACAACAGGCTTTAAAACTGATATTGATAATAAAATTTATGATTTATTAAAGAAATTAAAAAGTGAAACTGACACTCCCATTTGTACTGGATTCGGTATAAGTGATGAAAAACATATAAAAGAATTAAACAAGTTTTCTGATGGCGTTATCGTAGGAAGTGCATTAATTAAGAAGCTTGATGAAGGATTAATAAATTTTGAAAATTATCTATCTATAATGAGTAAAGCCTGTAAAACACTTATTTAATTTTCCACCATCAATTTAATTGAAACAAATATTTTAATTTATTATAATAGTTATAGTAAAAAAGGGTGCTGAGGTGCAAAAATATGGAAGAAATTAAGGGTATGCTTCAAGTCATAATTACAAAGATTGATGGAGTAGAAAAGCGACTGGAAAGAGTAGAGCAACGACTTGACAATGTAGAAAAGCGACTCGATATGGTAGAACAAAGACTTGACAATTTAGAACAAGATGTAGCTATTCTTAAAGACAGAGTTGACAAGCTTGAGGATTCAGTAAATAAAAATGCAATACTATTAGAAGATACAAAGAGAAAAGTAGAGCTTATGGCAGAGATACAACAATCTTACATTGACCAAAATCAACGTGAACATGAACAACTAAAAGTACTTTTTAATGATAAAATAGAAGTTGTTGAAACAGCAGTTAAATCGTTGGCAAAAGATGTTAAGGAGATTCATTCAGGTATTGATACATTAGCTGAGATAAGTGGAAAGCACGAATTTGAAATATCAAGAATAAGAAAGCTTTTGGTATAAAAACTACATAATAAAGAGGGTATCTCAAAAGATATTAAACAGCCCCCTGTCTACTTGACAGGGGGCTATATAGTTTTTGTACAGTCTCTTTATATTGAATTTTCATATACACAATAAATCATTATAGCTTTATGTGCATGTAATCTATTTTCTGCTTCATCAAATACCACTGATTTATTACCATCAATGACTTCATCTGAAACTTCATATCCTCTGTATGCAGGTAAGCAGTGCAAGAAAATTGCATCTTCTTTTGCTTTTGACATAAGATCACTATTTACTTGGAAGCCTTTGAAAGCTTTTAGTTTTTCAGCTTTTTGGTCTTCTTGTCCCATCGAGATCCACGTATCTGTATATACTACATCAGCATTATTCACTGCTTCTACTGGATTATCAGTTATCAATATATTTGAGCCACTTTTCTTTGCTTCATCTTTTATTAAATCAATAATGTTGCTATTCAAACTATATTCATTTGGTGTTGCAATACTAAAATCAATACCAAGTTTACTGCAAGCAATACCAAGTGTTGCAGCAACATTATTACCATCGCCTACGTATGATATTTTTAAATCAGAAAGTCTATTTTTATTTTCATATATTGTTAATAAATCAGCAATTATTTGTGTTGGATGGTAATCATCAGTTAAACCATTGATAATTGGGATTGAAGAATATTTTGCAAATTCTTCTACTTCTGATTGATTATAAGTTCTAATTACCATTAAATCGATATATCTTGATAGAACCTTAGCAGTGTCAGAGATAATCTCTCCTCTACCAAGTTGGAGGTCGTTTTTACTAAGATAAAGAGAATAACCTCCAAGTTGATAAATTCCTATCTCAAAGGAAACCCTTGTTCTAGTTGAAGATTTTGTAAAAAGAAGGCCAAGACATTTGTTTTTTAAATATAAATTGTATATACCTTTTTTAAGCTCCTTTTTTAATCTATATGATGAATCAACAAGATAAATAACATCTTCTTTTGTTAAATCATTTAGATGTAGAAAATGTTTCATAACAATCTATCCTTTCTCTACACTTTTTAATAATATCATTAAGGCAAAATATCTCATTATTTATTTCATTTAAATTTATTAGGACATCTAAATAAGCAATAGCTGAATCAGTGGATGTTAATGTAGTTATTCCAAATTCAACAGATATCCTTCTTATATTATATCCATATTGATCAATAGGTTGTTCAGTTGAAGGAATATTAATAATAAATGAGAATTTATCATCCTTTAACATCTTTTTAGCTTCTTCAAAATCAATAAAATTAATATTTAAATTGGATCTAAATAAATCTTTCATTTCATTTAAAGTATAGATGTTATAATTCATTTCATAAAGCTTTCTTACTGACTGGAGAAGAAAATCTCTTTCAGTCTTCGGGCCAATTATTAATGCACAACCTTCTTTCTTAAATTTATGATTAGAAGAGATAAAGGCCTTATATAAAGCTGAACTTAATGTGCTACCAATTCCTAAAACTTCACCGGTTGATTTCATTTCTGGTCCTAAATATGCATCAACCTTTGTTAACTTTGAAAATGAAAATACTGGAGCTTTAACAGTAAAATAATCAGGTTCTTTAACAAGTCCTGTCTTATAACCAAGTTCTTTTAACCATGAACCTAATATTAATTTGGTAGCAATATTAACCATTGGAACTCCTGTAACCTTTGAAAGTATAGGAACAGTTCTACTTGCTCTTGGATTTACTTCAATTACATATACATTATCATCTTTATCAATAACAAATTGTATATTAAATAACCCTACAATATTGAGTCTTCTTGCCAATTTTATAGTATATTCAACAATTTTTTCTTTTACTTTTTGTGATAATGAATATGTTGGATAAACAGCCATACTATCGCCAGAATGGACACCAGCTTTATCGATATGTTCCATAATACCTGGGATCAATACATCAGTTCCATCAGATATACCATCAACTTCAGCCTCTTTTCCAACAATATATTTATCAATTAAGATAGGATGCTTGATGGATATTTCTATGGCAGCTTTGATATAGTCTTTTAGTTGTTCATCATTATAAACAATCTGCATTGCTCTTCCACCTAGTACATAAGAGGGTCTAACTAATACTGGATATCCTATCTTATTTGCTACTTTTAAAGCTTCTTCTTGAGAATATGCACTGCCACCCTGTGGAAACAAAATATTTAGTTCTTTTAAAAGGTTCAGAAATTTTTCTCTATCTTCAGCGATATCAATACTTTCTATTGATGTTCCAAGTATTTTTACATTATTTTTTGCAAGAAAGCTTGCCATATTAATTGAGGTTTGTCCACCAAACTGAACAATTACTCCTTCAGGCTTTTCGTTTTTAATGATATCTAAGACGCATTCTTTAGTAAGTGGTTCAAAATAAAGTTTATCAGATGTATCAAAATCTGTTGAAACAGTTTCTGGATTATTATTTATAATTATTGCTTCAACTCCTGCTTCTTTAAGTGCAAAAACTGACTGAACACAGCAATAGTCAAATTCAATACCTTGGCCAATTCTAATGGGTCCAGAACCAATTACAATAACTTTTTTATTATTAGTAGAAATAAAATCATTATGGGTATCATAAGTAGAATAGTAATATGGAGTTTTTGCTTCAAATTCTGCAGCACAAGTATCAACCATCTTAAATGATGGCTTTAGTTTACATTTTTCTCTAATCTGAATAACTTCATCAACATCTTCTTTTAATAAGTTAGCAATATAAGAATCTCCAAAACCCATCTTTTTTGCCTGTTCAAGTAATTCGTATGGAAGAGAATCAATATCATATTTTTTTAATTTCTTTGAAAGCCATGTAATATTTTTTAATTTATTTAGAAAAAATAAGTCAATTTTTGAATAATCATAAATTTCTGTACATGAGAAACCTCGTGTTAAAGCTTCGCAAACTGCAAATATTCTTTCATCGTTAGGGATTTTAATATATTCTATAAGCTCTTTGTTATCCATTTCTTCAAACTTTTTAAGGCCTAATTGATAATTTATTTTTACGTCAAGTGAATCTATAGCTTTTAAAAATGCTTCCTCAAATGTTCTACCGATTGCCATAACCTCTCCAGTAGATTTCATCTGTGTTCCAAGTTTTCTATCAGCATTTTCAAACTTATCAAATGGCCATCTTGGAACCTTTACAACAACATAGTCTATTGAAGGTTCAAAACTTGAGAAGGTATTTTGAGTAATTGGATTAATAATTTCATCTAATGTAAGCCCAACTGCAATTTTTGCAGCAATTCTAGCAATAGGATACCCTGTTGCTTTTGAAGCTAATGCTGATGAGCGACTTACCCTTGGGTTTACTTCTATTACAACATACTCCATACTGCTTGGATTCAGTGCAAACTGGACATTACAACCGCCTTCAATTTTAAGCCCCCTTATTATATTTATAGAAGCACGTCTTAGCATTTGATACTCTTTATCTGATAATGTTTGTGAAGGAGCAACAACAATACTGTCACCAGTATGGACACCAACAGGATCAATATTTTCCATATTACATACGATAATGCAATTGTCGTTGGAGTCACGCATAACCTCATACTCAATTTCCTTCCAACCAAGAACGCTTTGCTCAATTAGTACTTGATGTATTAAACTTAATTTAAGTCCTTTACTTACAATATATCTTAATTCTTCTTCTGAATAAGCAATACCACCTCCAGTTCCACCAAGAGTATATGCTGGGCGAACTATTACAGGATAACCTGTTATTTCATTAGCAAATTTTATAGCAGATTCAACATCATGAACAATAAGGCTTTTCGGGACAGGTTCGCCAATTTCCTCCATTGTTTTTTTAAATAATTCTCTATCCTCAGCTTTTTTAATAGTTTCTAAGTTTGATCCGAGTAATTTAACACCATACTTATCAAGAATACCTGACTCTGATAACTCAAATGCCATATTTAATGCTGTCTGCCCACCTAAGCCAGATATTAAACCATCTGGCCTTTCCTTTTTGATAACCTGTTCAATAAATTCTAAAGTTATTGGTTCTATATATATTCTATCCGCAATTTCAATATCAGTCATAATTGTGGCTGGATTACTATTAACTAAAACTACCTCAATACCTTCTTCTTTTAATGATCTGCATGCCTGTGTTCCAGAATAATCAAATTCTGCAGCCTGACCTATAATAATTGGCCCAGAACCAACTATCAAAACCTTGTTAATATCTTTTCTCTTTGGCATTATTTACACTCCATTCATAATGTTTAGATACTGATCAAAGATGTATTTTGAGTCATGTGGACCTGGACTTGCTTCTGGATGATACTGAACTGACAATATTGGATAATCTTTATGCATAAAACCTTCAACTGTTTTATCGTTGACGTTTATATGAGTTACTTTTATGCTTTCATATTCGACATTTTCTATTGCAAAGTTATGGTTTTGAGATGTTATATATACCTTACCTGTTTGAAGGTCCTTTACAGGATGATTTCCACCATGATGTCCAAATTTTAATTTATATGTCTTAAGCCCTAAGCACAATCCAAGCAATTGATGCCCTAAACAAATACCTAATATAGGCTTCTTTAAAGATATCAAATATTTTAGATTATCAAAAATCTGTTCTAAATCGGTTGGATCTCCAGGCCCATTTGAAAATACAAAACCCTCTGGGTTATACTCTAAAATCTTTTTAATATTTGTATTGTATGGGAAAACATATATATCAAAATTTCTTTCTTTTAATTCTCGCAAAATATTTTGTTTTATTCCAAAATCTAGTACAGCGATCTTTTTACCAGGTCCTTCAATATGATAAATCTCCTTGGTAGATACCTCATCAACCAAAAACCTTTTATTTCTTTTGTATCTTTGAATTTTATCTAACAGACTTGGGATATTATCATCTATTGTAGAGATAATTGCTAACATTGAACCGTTGTTTCTTATATGTTCTGTTATAGATCTTGTATCAACACCTTCAATTGCAATAATATCATTTTCTGCAAGATATTGATGAAGGGTTTTTTGACACCTGAAATTAGATGGCTCTTTACATGCTTCATGAACAATAAATCCTTCAACATGAGGTTTGTATGATTCAACATCATCTTGATTAATACCATAATTACCAATTAGAGGATAAGTCATTGTTACTATCTGTCCATTATATGATGGATCTGTTAAAACCTCTTGATATCCTGTCATACATGTATTGAAAACAACCTCGCCAATTGTTTCACCTTGAGCACCAAGCGATATTCCTTCATAAGTTAATCCATCTTCAAAAACAAGAATTGCTTTATTCATAAATCCATTACTCCCTCATAACTTTTTGATTAATAGAGTATCAAAATATGATTTATTTATCAATATCATTATATAACAATTATAATTATACAACAAAATGAATAATAATACAATATATTTTTAATATAATTGAATGTTGTATTTTGTAAGCCAATAATTTATTTGAATTAAATAACCAAACAACTGAGGGAGAGTCATTAACTGACCAAAAAATGGGATATTTAAAGTATCATTTTGATTATCTAAAAGGCTTTTTAAATAATCTTTGTTAATAATGTTGAAAAAATAAGGATGTGGATTATTATAAATATCTATTAATATATTTTTTATTAATCTAAAATATTGAGGATTATAAGTTTTTGGATAAGGACTTTTTCTCCTGTATATTATTTCATTTGGAAGTAAACCTTCAAAAGCTTTTCTTAAAAGCCCCTTTTCAATATTATTATAGTATTTGATTTTCCATGGAATATTAAATAATAGTTCTACTATTCTGTAATCAGCAAATGGAACTCTAACCTCAAGGCTATTTGCCATTGACATTCTATCTTTTCGATTTAATAAAGTTACCATAAACCATTTAATATTAAGATAAAAGAGCCTTCTATGAAGTTTTTGTTCATCACTTTCGCTATGGATAATTGGAGCTTTAGTAATAGATTCTTTATATTTTTCTTCAACATATTCATGCAACAATTCTTTATCAAAGTAAGATGATAATAGATTTTTTCTAAACATTAATGATCTTGCCCATGGAAATAACTTTGCAGTTTTGTAATCATCTCTCCAATACCAAGGATAACCACCAAAAATTTCATCAGCACATTCTCCAGAAAGAGCTACTGTAGCTTCTTTTTTTATTTCTTTACAAAAAAGATATAATGATGAATCTATATCAGCCATTCCAGGTAGGTCATTTGCATAAAGTGCTTCTTCTAGAGAATGAACTAATGTATCTTGTTCTATTTCAATTATTTTGTGATAGCTATTAATTGAATTTGAAACAGTTAAAGCATATTGGGTATCCATTGTTGGTTGTAGCAAATTTTCCTTAAAGTATAAATTATTATCTTTATAATCAATAGAAAATGTTTTTAAATTATTTATATACTTTGATGTAATTAAAGATATTATACTTGAGTCTAATCCACCTGAAAGAAATGTTACTATTCCTACATCTGATACTGTTTGTCTTTTTATTGCATCAGATACTAATATCCTTATATGTTCAATAAGTTCATTAATAGGATATTTATTTTCATATATAGGCAAACTCCAATATTCTTTTACAGTTAATTTTTTATTTGAATATAGTATATAATGTGCAGGGGGTAATTCATTTATATCTTTAAAAATAGCAGAAAAAGGTGAACGAGCAGGTCCTAAGCCTATTAATTCACAAACACCTTTTTGGTCAACCTTTGTGGATACAAATGAACTTTTTAGCAAGGCTTTAATTTCTGATGCAAAGATAAATGTATTATTAATATAGGAATAAAATAATGGCTTAACGCCTAAATGGTCTCTTGCTAAAAAAAGAGTTTTGTCTTCTTCACACCAAATAGCAAATGAAAAAATTCCATTTATTTTTTCTAAACATTTTTCCTTCCATTGAATATAAGAAGAGAGTAATACTTCTGTATCAGAATATGAATTAAAGCTATGACCTAATAATAATAATTCATGTCTTAATTCGTTGGTATTATAAAGTTCACCGTTATAAACAATAATGTATGTTTTGCCATTAAAAACTTTCTTCATAGGTTGCTTACCACCTACTGGATCAATAACAATTAGTCTTCTATGGCCTAACAATATTTGATTGGAAAAATAAAAGCCAAATTGATCAGGGCCACGATGAGTTAAGACAGAAGTCATTGATTTAATATTATCTGTTTGATTTAATAAGTTGTTATCAAAACTTACTATGCCAGCTATACCGCACATCTTAATCCTCCTTATTGAAATTGACAATCATTATCAATACAATATATGATAAAAGTTAAATATTGGTGTTAATTAAAATTTGAAATAGCATATTGACATAAAAGATATATTAGTTTATAATCTTTATTGCGTTATGAAAAAAGAAGTTGATATGGAAGGGTGTCCGAGTGGTTTAAGGAGCTGGTCTTGAAAATCAGTGACCCGTTTACGCGGGCCGTGGGTTCGAATCCCACCCCTTCCGCCATAAATATAAAAGCGAATCGGTATAAAAAATACCGATTTTTTTTATTTATTTTGACAAAAATGTTATAATAATGAATATTATTAATATATAAGAATTAAAACTTTCGTGTTAAGAAATTTTTGTTATTAAATTATATATTAAAATTGATAAAATTGTTCTAAAAATGATAGAATATAAATTAGCTTATTTTATACACAATTGATTAACTATAAGACAAAACATCATGAAAGGTGTGGAATGAATTGAAGCTAAAAGCATACGCAAAAATAAATCTTACCCTTGATGTTTTAACAAAACGAGAGGATAATTATCATGAAATAAAAACAATCATGCAGACAGTAGATTTATATGATATAATCGACATTGAAGAAACAGATACAGATGAGATTGTTGTAACAACATCAAATGATAGCATTCCAACCGATAATAAAAACCATGCATATATTGCTGCATCAACCTTAAAGGAACGCTTTAACATAAAAAAAGGTGTAAAGATACATATTCAAAAAAACATACCAATTTCTGCCGGGTTAGCCGGTGGAAGTACAGATGCAGCAGCAGTATTAAAAGGTTTAAATAAGATGTTTGATTTAAATCTTAGTATTGAAGAACTTATGAAGATAGGTCAAGAAATTGGTGCTGATGTTCCATTCTGCTTAGTTAGAGGAACAGCTTTATGCGAGGGTATTGGCGAAAAAGTGAGCGTACTTCCTTCATGTCCTCAAATGAACATACTTATTGCAAAACCAGAGGTCTATGTTTCTACTCAAGCAGTATATGAAGCATTAGATCTTTCTAAAATAAAGAAAAGACCTGATACAGAAGCTATGTTAAATGCAATAAATGATGGGAATATTAGATTAATTGCAAAGAATCTATGCAATGTGTTAGAAACAGTCACTATAAATCAACATCCTATTATAAATAAAGTAAAAGATATAATGAGAAATAACAATGCATTAGGCGTTTTAATGACAGGGAGCGGGCCTGCGGTCTTTGGTATTTTCAACAATAAATACGATGCAATAACTACATCAGAAAGACTAAAGGTATTTATTAAAGAAACTATATTGACAACAACTACTAATGGGGTTGAATATTATGAATGAAAAAAATGATTCACAATTTTTTATAATAGATAACTATAAACCATTAAGAGATATTGTTTTTGAAAAATTAAGAGATATGATTGTTTCAGGTGATTTAAAACCTGGAGAGAGACTTATGGAAATAAAACTTGCTGATTTATTAGGAGTTTCGCGAACCCCTATAAGAGAAGCAATTAGAAAATTAGAATTAGAAGGTTTGGTTATAATGCTTCCAAGGAAGGGAGCTTATGTTGCAGGCATCTCTGAAAAAGAGATTATGGATGTTTTAGAACTTAGAGCTGTTCTCGATAAATTAGCTGCATCTTTAGCAGCTCAGAGAATGAGCAAAAATGAAAAAGAACAAATGATTGAGATATTACATTCATTTGAAAAAAACTTTAAAGTAGGAAATATAGAAGGATTAATTAATGATGATATAAGGTTACATGATGTTATATATGCTGGTTCAAAAAATGAAAAGCTTCAGCAAATTATAAATAACTTACGTGAACAAATAATGAGATTTAGAATTATATATCTAAAAGAGATTTTTCTAAAAAGCGAGGATATTTTAAAAGAGCATCAAGAAATAGTCTCAGCTATTATTTCGGGTAATTGTAAAGAGGCTGAATTGATTGCTGAAAGACATATAAAGAACCAAGAGAGAGAACTTATAAATAGCCTAAAAAAAAGAGGATAGGTGGAAATTGCTATGGTGAATGCTGTTATTTTAGCAGGTTCTGATTTGTCAAAAGCAGGTACAGAATATGAATACAAAGCATTAATAAGGTTAAATGATAGATATATGATTGAATACGTTCTTGATGCTGTGACACAGGCAAGATATATAAATAGAGTTGTTGTTATAGGTCCTAAAGAACTACTTACATCAGAGCTCTTACCAAATGAAAAATATACAAAAGTAGAGTTTATTGATCAGGATTTATCAATAATGAAGAATGCAAAAAAGGCTATTGAATACTTAAATGAGAACTTAAAAGTAATGTTTTTGACATGTGATATTCCTTTCATTACATCTGAAGCAGTTGATAAATTTATTGAACAATCAATGCAAAGTGGTGCTGATATATGTTATCCAATAGTAGAGAAAAAAGTCAATGACACTAAATATCCTGAAATGAAAAGAACCTATGGAACTGTCAAAGAAGGGACTTTTACAGGAGGAAATGTTGTTCTTGTAAATCCAGCTATATTTGACAAATGTTATGAAGTGGCTGAAAAATTGGTTGAGAAAAGAAAAAATCCAATTGCAATGGCTAGAATTATAGGCCCTACAATACTTTTATTGTTTTTAACAAAAAAATTATCAATAAAGAGAGTTGAAAAAAGGGTTTCGAAGGTTTTTAAAATAAAAGCTAAGGCAATCATTTCTACATATCCTGAAATAGGTCAGGATGTTGATAAAGAGTCAGACCTAAAGGCAGCTAATCAATATTTTAATAAAAGAGATTAAATAATATATTAAAAAAAGAAATTTTGTGGTAAAATATATTCATATTTATTTTATTTTTTCGTGTTAGGAGGTTTTAAAATGGCTAAAGTTACAACTGATATGATAATTGCTGATGTTCTTAGAATTGATAGAGGCACTATTCCTATATTTTTAAATAACGGTCTTCATTGTTTAGGATGTCCATCATCTCAAGGCGAAAGTATAGAAGAGGCTTGTGCTCTTCATGGTATAGATGCCCAAAAATTAGTTGATGAGCTTAATCAATATCTTGAATCAAAAGAACAGGCATAAAAAAATACTTTACTTTTTGAAAAAATGATATTAAAATATATCTTGCTATGAAAGCGGGTGTAGTTCAATGGTAGAACACCAGCTTCCCAAGCTGGCAGCGTGGGTTCGATTCCCATCACCCGCTCCACAAAGCAAAATAAGGGCAAATTTGCCCTTTCTTTTTGTAGACATGCCCATGTAGCTCAGTCGGCAGAGTAACGCCTTGGTAAGGCGTAGGTCGGGGGTTCGATTCCCCTCGTGGGCTCCATTTTATTTATTGTTGACAATTTTCTTTGTTTATGATAAATTATAATGGCAACTAAATAGAGCTTATTTTTTTTTGTATTTTTTTAGTCAAGTTGCTGAACAAAATATATTGATGATAACATAGAGAAATTATGCTTTCTAAGATTCCGGAGGTGAAAAAAATGGCAGTAAAAGGGGCAAGATTAACAATCCATTTAGAATGCACAGAATGCAAGAATAGAAACTACACAACAGAAAAGAATAAGAAGAACGACCCGGATAGAATGGAGCTAAAGAAATATTGCAGATTTTGTGGCAAACATACAAATCATAAAGAAACAAAATAATAGAATAAAGAGGATGTGTGTGTTATGGGTTTTTTGAAAAATAAAGATGGAAATAATAATACAAAGAAAGAAGCTGCAAAATCCTCAGTTCCAAAAAAACCAAAGATAACATTTAAGGAATGGTGGGCAAGAACTAGTAAGTTTTTCAGAGATGTAAAGGCTGAAATGAAAAAGGTAATCTGGCCATCAAAAAAACAAGTATACCAACACACAATTGTTGTTCTTGCTGTTATGGCTTTCTTTGCTATATTTATACTTTTGATTGACCAAATATATAATTGGGTCTTATTTAAATTAATATTAAATATTGGATAAAGGAGGGGCAGGCTTTTTAGCCCTTCAACATGAGTGATAAAAGAGCAAAGTGGTATGTTGTTCATACTTATTCAGGGTATGAAAATAAAGTAAAAGCTAATCTTGAAAAGATTATTGAAAATCGTAATTTAAATGAACGAATTGTTGATATTCAAATACCAACAGAGATTGTTTTTGAGGTCAAAAATGGTAAACAAGTTAAAAAGGAAAAGAAGAAATTTCCGTCATACGTATTGATTAAGGCTATTATGGATAATGAGATCTGGTATATTATTCGTAATGTAAGTGGTGTGACAGGTTTTGTTGGTCCCGACTCAAAACCAACACCTTTAACCGAAGAAGAAATTGAAACAATGGGTATTAAGGATCAAGTTATTCATGTTTTAGACTATGATGTAGGTGATAGTGTAAAGGTTATATCAGGACCATTTTCAGATTTCTATGGTTCTGTTATGGAAATAAATAAGGAAAAAAACAAGGTTAAAGTTGTACTAAACTTATTTGGGCGTGAGACCCCGGTTGAATTAGATTTTAATCAAGTAGAAAAGTACTAAGTTTTGGAGGTGAAATAACATGGCAAAAAAAGTTGTTACACAAGTAAAATTACAAATTCCTGCAGGTAAAGCAACACCAGCACCACCAGTTGGGCCTGCACTTGGTCAACATGGTGTTAACATAATGCAGTTTTGTAAAGAGTTTAACGAAAGAACAGCAAAGGAAGCTGGAATGATTATACCAGTTGTTTTAACAGTTTATTCTGATAGATCATTTACTTTTATTACAAAGACACCACCAGCTTCTGTATTACTAAAGAAAGCAGCTGGTATTGAAAGTGGCTCGCCAAAGCCAAATAAACAAAAGGTTGCTACACTAAAGAGAGATGTAATAAGAAAAATTGCTGAACAAAAGATGGCTGATTTAACAGCAGGATCAATAGAAGCTGCTATGAGAACAATAGAAGGAACAGCAAGAAGTATGGGCATTGTTGTTGAAGACTAATTTGGTTTGCTTTCTTTTAAAGTGGGAGGCAAAGACCGATAATACCACGAAAGGGAGGATAAATAATGTTTAGAGGGAAAAAATATCAAGAAGCATTGAAAGTAATTGACAAATCAAAACTTTATGAATGCGAAGAAGCAATTGAAACAGCTTTAAAAACTGCAAAAGCAAAATTTGACGAGACACTTGAAGTTCATATTAGACTTGGTGTTGATCCAAGACATGCTGACCAACAAGTAAGAGGGACAGTTGTATTACCAAACGGAACTGGTAAATCTGTTAAGGTTTTAGTTTTTGCAAAAGGTGAAAAAGCAAAAGAAGCTGAAGAAGCTGGAGCAGATTATGTAGGAGCAGAAGAATTAGTTGCAAAGATTCAAAACGAAGGTTGGGTTGATTTCAACGTATGTATTGCTACACCAGATATGATGGGGTTAGTTGGAAGACTTGGTAAAGTACTTGGTCCAAAAGGTTTAATGCCAAACCCAAAATCAGGTACTGTTACAATGGATGTTGCAAAAGCTATTAAAGAAGCAAAAGCTGGTAGAGTTGAGTTTAGACTTGATAAAACAGCAATTATTCACTGCCCACTTGGAAAGGTTTCATTTGGGAAGGAAAAATTGGTTGAAAACTACAGAACCCTTGTTGAAGCAGTTATCAAAGCAAAACCTGCAGCAGCTAAAGGACAATATATAAAGAGCATTACTTTAGCTACAACAATGGGACCTGGAATTAAAGTAAACCCAGTAAAACCATTATAAATAAGCTTACTACAACCAAAGACAGTAGGTGCAAAGAAAAACTTTGCTTAATGTTTACCTACCGAGGTTGTAATCATAGATAGATAAGTTTAACTTATTCTTATACTATGTCATTACAGCCTCTTTAAGGTAATCTTAAAGAGGCTTTATTAATTTTAGGAGGTGAATAAATTGCCAAAGAACAGAGAAGTAAAAGAACAGCTTTTGAATGAATACAAAGATAAACTTTCAAGAGCAATTAGTGGTGTAATTGTTTGCAACAGAGGATTAACTGTTGAACAAGACACTTTATTTAGAAAAAAGCTTAGAGAAGCAGGTATTGAATACAAGGTTGTAAAGAAAACATTATTCACATTCGCTGCAAGAGAAGCAAATCTCTCAGATCTTGAGCAATTTTTCGAGGGACCAATAGCAATAGCAATGAGCTATGATGATCCAGTAAAAACAGCAAAGCTGGTTGTTGAAAGTGCTAAAGGACTCGAAAAATTAGAAATAAGAGGTGGCTTCATTGAAGGAAAGGTTATATCAGCGGCTGATGTAGAAGCTATTGCAAAACTTCCTTCAAGAGAAGAACTTGTTGCAAAAATGCTTGGTGGCTTAAACGCACCAATAAGTGGTTTAGTTGGAGTACTATCTGGTACAATAAGAAAGCTTGTTTATGCACTCGATGCTATATCTAAAAAGCAGAGTGCTTAATATAAACAAAAATATAATTTTATATAGGAGGTTAAAATAAGATGGCAAGTGAAAAAGTTTTAAAATTAATTGAAGAGATTAAAACATTAACAGTTTTAGAATTATCAGAAATGGTAAAAGCATTAGAAGAAGAATTTGGTGTAACAGCAGCAGCACCAGTTGCAGTAGCAGCAGCACCAGCAGCTGCAGCAGCACCAGCAGCAGAAGAAAAGACAGAATTCAATGTTGTATTAGCTGATGCAGGTGCAGACAAAATAAAGGTTATCAAAGTTGTTAGAGAAATCACAGGTCTTGGCTTAAAAGAAGCTAAAGATTTAGTTGATGGAGCTCCAAAGACTGTTAAAGAAAATGCTTCAAAAGATGAAGCAGAACAAATCAAGAAGAAACTTGAAGAAGTTGGAGCAAAGGTTGAACTTAAGTAATAATATTTTATATGGGCTAGAGAATTCTAGCCCATTTTATTTTGTAAAGCTTTGCAAAATAATTTGGTTATGATAATATAAAAATATAATTATTAAGAAAGGGACAAAAATAAATGCTTAATGAAAAACAAAAGGATGTTGTTGAAAAGATATTTGAGCTTCTTTCAACTATGGATGAAGCACTAAAACATATTATTAATAAGCAACTTGTTGAGATTAGATATGAAGATTCATTACATCTTTTAAATGATTTTGTCGAAGCTTTTACAAGTATAAATAATGCTGCTGAAGGGTTAGTAAATAACTATGATAATATTTTAGAAAAGGCATTAATACTTAAGAATAATTTATCAGACGTAATAGCAGCATATAATCAAAATAATTATGAAAAGATTGTTGAAATATATAAATATCAAATAATTCCTGCATTTAATACATGGAGAAATGAAATAGAGAGTAATTTATCTGAGATGAATTAAAAAGAGGCTGCCTTAAAAAGACAGCCTCTTTTCATTCTTTAAGGAATTTATACTGTGACATGTATAATTCATAATATGAACCTTTTTTATCCATTAGCTGGTCATGGCTTCCCATTTCAATGATTTGTCCATTCTCAATAACAAAAATTCTATCAGCATTTCTTATTGTTGATAATCTATGTGCTATAACAATTGAAGTTCTATTTTTAAGTAATCTTTCTATAGCCCTTTGGATTAGAATTTCAGTTTTTGTATCAACAGAGGAGGTTGCTTCATCAAGTATTAAAATTCTTGGATTTGCAAGTAGTGCTCTTGCAAATGAAATTAGCTGTCTTTGGCCTATTGAAAGTCTTGAACCTCTTTCATTTACCTCTGTATCATATCCTTTTTCCATATCAATTATAAAATCATGTGCATGAACAGCTTTTGCAGCATTAAAAACTTCAGAATCATGAGCATAAGGCTTTGGATATCTAATATTATCTTTTATTGTTCCAGAAAAAATAAAAGTATCTTGAAGCATTATACCCATTTGCTTTCTTAATGACCTTAGTGTAACCTTATTTATATCATATCCATCAATCAGTATTCTTCCACTTTGAGGTTCGTAAAATCTAGATATTAAATTAATAATTGTTGTCTTACCAGCACCAGTTTCTCCTACTAATGCTATTGTTTCACCTGGTTTTATTGTAAATGAAACATTTTTTAAAACAGGATTTTCTCCATCATATGAAAAAGTAACATTTTCAAATTTTATTTCACCTTTTACTGTTGGTAAATCAACAGCATTTGGATGATCTTTTACATCTGGTTCTGTATTTAATATCTCAAAAATTCTTTCGGTTGATGCCATTGCGACAAGTAATTGATTATAAAAGTTAGAGATATTGTTAATTGGCTGCCAAAACATTCCCATGTAATTAGAGAAAGCGACAATAGTACCTAATGTTGTGTAGCCCTTTCTCATCATCCAAATACCTACCATAAAGATTAAAACTGATGATAATGTTCCTGTAAAATCAACTGTTGGCCAAAACAAGTTGTTTACCTTTATAGCTTTAATCCATGTTTTCTTAAATGTAGTATTTAAGTCAAGAAATGTTTTATAGTTTTCCTCTTCACGAGTAAATGCTTGAGTTATTTTCATACCTTGTATGCTTTCATGGATATATGCGTTCATTGTTGATGATTTTTTTCTAACATCTTGCCATCTTGTTCGTATCCTATTTTTTAGAAGTATTATAAAAAACATCAAAAACGGCAAAACTCCAAATGCAACAAAGGATAACTTTACATCAATTGAAAGCATGATAATAATGATAAAAATTAAATTTATAGAATCTATTAAAACATTTAGTAAACTGTTTGAAAGTAAATCATTCAACGAGTCAACATCATTCATAATTCTAACCATTATTTTACCAGCTGGTCTTGAATCAAAAAAGTTTAGTGATAGTTTTTGTAAATGGTTAAACAGTTCCATTCTAATATCAGATACAACATGATTTCCAAGTCTTGTCATAGAATTTGCCCTAATTCTCAAGCTAATGACGTAAATAATTGTTAATGTAATATATATTAATGCTTTTAAATATAAACCTTTAACATTTTTCTTTGCAATATCGTCGTCAATAACTAATCTAATCAGATAAGGGCCTGCTAATGAATATATTGTTGCTAAAATCATAAATATGAATGAAATAAAAAAGTATTTTTTATACGGCTTAACATAAGATAATAATCTAATAAATTGTGTCCAATTAAAAGGCTTTGTAATAGGCTCGTCCTCTTCTATACGTTGTCTTACATTTGTAGCCATTATTCATCACCTTCTTTATTTTTACTAAATTCTTTGTATTGTTCAATATATATGTTATAATATCTACCTTTTTTTGCTAATAATTCATCATGATTACCTTGTTCTACAATTTGTCCATCCTCAATAAAATAAATTACATCGCAGTTTTTAACTGATGAAATTCTATGAGCAATAATAAAAACAGTGGAATTTACAAAATATTGATCAAGAGACTTTTGAATTATGTACTCTGTTTCCATATCAACAGCAGATGTTGAATCATCAAGAATTATTATCTTTGACTTTTTAAGCAACGCTCTTGCTATTGCAATTCTTTGTTTCTGTCCACCTGATAAGCCAATTCCACGTTCGCCAACTAGAGTATCATAACCATCGGGTAATTCTACAATGAACTCGTGTGCACAAGCAATCTTTGCAGCCTCTATTATCTCTTCCAAGCTAGCATTGGGGACACCATAAGCTATATTATTTGCTATTGTATCCGAAAATAAGAATGTTTCTTGAGGAACTATTGAAACTGCTTCACGAAGATTTTTCAGTTTGTACTCTTTTACATCTACGCCATCAACAAGTACTTGTCCTTTATAGCAGTCATAATATCTGGCAATTAAGTTTACTATAGATGTTTTACCAGAACCTGTTTCACCCATTATAGCAACCTTCATACCAGGTTTTACATCAATATTTATATCCTTTAGAATATCCTTTCCATAGTGTTTAAAATAAACATTTTTAAATTGAACACTCCCATTTTGAACCTTATGGTCAGATTTTCCGTCATTAATCTTTATAGGTGTATATAAAAGTCCAAAAACCCTTTCTGAAGATGCGTTTGCTCTTTCTATTAGATTAATAGCCCAACCAACTGACCTTAATGGCCCCATGATCATCCATATATAACCTTGGAATGCAAAAAGTGTACCAAGGGAAATGGAGTTATTTATTACTAAATAACCACCATAAATAAATATAACAAGTGTGCTTATTGAACTTGCAGCTTCAAGAATAGGGAAGAATTTACCCCATATAAGTCCAATATTAATATTTTGTTCCATATATTCTGTATTCACAGATGAGAATTTTTCAATCTCATAATCTTCCTGAGAGTATGCCTTAACTACTCTAATTCCAGTAATATTTTCCTGAGTAGCTGTATTTAGATTTGAATATTTCTCTCTATTTTTTCTGAACTCTGGTCTAATTGTTTTATCAAAAAAATAAGCTCCAACTAATATGAATGGTGAAGTAAGCAATATTGCTAAGGTTAGTTTAACATTCATTGTAAACATAATAATAAGAGCTATGACAAAATAAAAAAGGTTTTCAAAAAGCATTGGAAGTGCAGCCACAAAAAACATTCTAATACCTTCTAAATCGCCTGTTAGCCTTGCCATCAATTCACCAGTTCTTGTTTTATCATAAAATTCAAATGATTGTTTTTGAAGGAATGAGTAAAGCTGATTTCTAAAATCAAATATTAGTCTTTGTGATACAGTTTCGAATATGTACGATTGGGAATATCTGATAAGACCTCTAACAAGACTTATAGAAAGAAGGGTTAATAGAAACTTAAGAAGAAGGTTATAATGTTTTCCCATAACTACCTTATCAATTATGTTTTTTGAGATATAAGGGTTAATCATTGCTAATGTAATTGAGCATATTATTAGAAAATAACCTAAAATGATTAAGCTTTTGTACCGCTTGGCGTAAGGAATGAGTTTTTTAAAGTTATTCATTAGAATCACCTACCAAAGCATATATTTTTAGTTACGATTAATTATTATACTTCTATGAGTTACCAAAATAAATATCAGTATTTTAAAATTTATTGCTATTTTTTCGTTTATTTTTCCTATAAACCTTATAATTAATATTTTTACTAAAGTACTAATAAAATTTAATATAGCATTATAAAACTGCAAATGCATGGAGGTTATAAACATGGAAAGTATTATTGTTAAGAATAAAGGATTAAGTGAAGATGAAGCAAATAAAAGAATTGATAAATTTGGTCTTAATGATATAAACATAAATAATAAAAAGAAAGTATATAACATTCTTCTTGACCAATTTAAAGATATCCTGATTATTATATTAGCAATTTCAACAGCAATTTCATTTTTATTAGGTGAATGGCTTGATGCAATAGTAATTTTTATTATTATCATAATAAATGGCATTCTTGGTTTTATCCAAGAATTTAGAGCAGAAAAGGCAATAGAGTCACTACAAAGCTATATTTCATATAAAGCAAAAGTAATTAGAAATGGAAAAGTAGTAGATATTGATACCAAGTTTCTTACAATAGGTGATATTGTAATAGTAGAAGAGGGAGATAGAATACCTGCTGATGGGGAACTTCTTCAGGCAAAATCTTTATCTGTTGATGAATCATTACTTACAGGTGAGTCTGTACCAGTTATGAAATCTAATTATGATGACAATAAGGTATATATGGGTACTTATGTGGTTTCAGGTAAAGGAGTATTTAAAGTAACATCAGTAGGTCTTTCTACTAAGATGGGAAGCATAGCAAGAATGATAAGTGAGATTGAACAAGAGAAAACACCACTTCAACAAAGGTTAAATCAATTTGGTAAATGGCTTGCTTTAATATGCCTATCTGTTTGTTTTTTGATTGTAATATTAGGTATTTTAAGACATCAGGATATATATGAGATGTTTATGATTGGGATATCTTTATCGGTTGCAGCAATTCCTGAAGGGTTACCTGCTGTTGTAACTATTACATTAGCAATAGGTGTCCAAAGGATGGTCAAAAAGAATGCATTAATAAGAAAACTGTCATCTGTTGAAACATTAGGTTGTGTAGATATAATATGTACTGACAAAACGGGTACTTTAACTGAAAACAAGATGACAGTAAAAAAAATAGAAACAGTTTCCAAAATGATTGAGGTTGAAGGAAACGGCTATGATGTAAGGGGAAGAATACTTCAGGATGGGAAGATTATTAAAAATGAGCTTTTAGATAATATTGTTCTTTGCTCAAAGCTTTGTAATAATGCTACATTTGAGGTTAAAAAAGAGTTTGGGAATAAGACAAATTATATTGTAAAAGGAGATCCGACTGAGATAGCTTTATTAGTATTTTCATATAAATATAGCGAAAGATTAGGTGATTTTGAGAGAATTGATGAAATTCCTTTTGACTCTGATAAAAAATATATGGCTGTTTATTGTAAACATAACTCAGAATATTACCTTTTTGTAAAAGGTGCACTTGAAAATCTTCTGGAAAAGTGCTCTTTTTATATGGACAGCAATGGAGAAATTAAGGAGCTAAGTTTATATTCAAAAAAGATAATATTAGAAAAGAATGCAATGTTATGTAATAATGCAATGAGGGTTCTTTGCTTGTGCATGAAGAAAAATTCTAAAGTTATTGATGATTTAATATTCTTAGGTCTTGTTGGCATGATAGATCCACCAAAAAGAGGTGTGAAGGTAGCAATAGAAAGAGCAAAAAAAGCCGGGATAAAAACAATTATGATAACAGGCGATCATAAACTTACTGCTTATGCTATTGGAAAGGATTTAGGGATAGCAAATAGTTTCGAAGAGGTTGCAGAAGGAAATATTTTTGAGAATGATGAGGCAGATTATGATAAATACATAGATAAATTTAATATTTTTGCGAGGGTAAGTCCAAAGCATAAATTAAAAATTGTAAGAACACTTAAAAAGAAAAACCATATTGTTGCTATGACGGGAGATGGGGTAAATGATGCACCTGCAATAAAAGAATCTGATATTGGAATATCGATGGGTTTATCAGGCACTGATGTAACAAAAAATGTCGCCTCAATGGTTTTATTAGATGATAATTATTCTACAATAATATCGGCAGTTGAAGAAGGAAGAATAATATATAACAATATTAGGAAGTTTATTAAATACTTATTGGCATGCAATATTGGTGAGGTATTTACTATGTTTTTAGCGTCATTGCTTTTTTTGCCTCTTCCTCTTTTACCTATGCAAATATTATGGGTAAACCTTGTAACAGATGGACTTCCTGCTGCAGCACTATCAGTTTGTAGACCAGATGAAGACCTTATGGAAAAAAAACCAAGAAAAAAAGATGAAAGTATATTTGCAGATAGATTAATGGGTAAAATTATAGTAAGAGGAATTTTAATAGGGATTACTACATTAATATCATTTTATCTTCCATATAAAAATACAAATAACATTGAATTATCAAGAACATGTGCATTTGCAACACTTGTTATATCTCAATTAATATATGCTTTTGAATGCACATCAGAAAGGAGAGGGATATTTGAAATTAATATTTTTTCTAATATTTATTTATTCTTTGCTATATTAATTTCACTTGCTTTATTTTTAGCGGTTATACTAATACCATCTTTAGGTATTATATTTAATACCTATCGATTAACAAGAATTGAATGGATTATTGTATTAGCTTGTGCAACTACCCCATCAATTTTTAATTATTTGATTGAAAAAGATGTAGGTTAAGTGGTAAAATAGATGTGGCTTAAAATTTTTGAAAGGAGTTTTGAAAAACATGAAGATAGTTATTGTAGGTGGCGTAGCTGCTGGTGCTTCGGCTGCTACCAAGGCAAGAAGAACAAATGAAGATGCAGAGATTATTCTTCTTGAAAAGGGAGAATATGTATCATTTGCAAATTGTGGACTTCCATATTATGTGGGGGGTACCATTCAAAGAAGAGATAATCTTCTTGTTGTAAGCGAAAATATGTTAAGAACAAGATATAATATTGATGTTAGAACATCAAATGAGGTTGTAAAAATTAATAGGGACAGAAAAACCATTACTGTTGTAAACCACAAAGAAGGCAAGACATACGAAGAAAGTTATGATAAATTGATACTTGCAACAGGTGCAAGACCTTTTACACTTCCATTTTTAAATGATAAAACAAATTCATTTACCGTTTTTACAATAAATGATGTTGATAGAATAAAAGGATATATAAAAGAAGGCCATCTTAAAAAAGCTGTTGTTATTGGTGCCGGGTACATTGGTATGGAAACAGTTGAGCAATTAAGTATTTCAGGAATTGAAGTTACATTGGTTGAGCTTAAGGATTCTATTTTGCCTCAGTTTGATAAAGAACTAACAAACTTACTTGAGCATGAATTGAAAAATAGAGGAGTTAGAGTAAAAACTGGATTATCTGTTGTATCAGCAAATTATAAAGATGATAGAATTGTTTCTGTTGTTTTATCAAATGGAGATGTAATCGAAACTGATGCTGTATTTCAAACTGCTGGTGTAATACCAAATACAGAATTAGCAAAAGATGCTGGGCTTGAAGTAAATAGAGGTATTGTTGTAAATAAGTTTATGCAAACTTCTGATCCAGATATTTATGCTGCTGGAGATTCAGTTGAAATAAAAAGCCTTATACTTAATAAAGATACATGGATACCATTAGCAGGACCTGCTAATAAAGAAGGAAGAATTGCAGGTTTAAATGCTGCAGGTGGCAATATGGAGTTTGTTGGGGCTTTGGGTTCTTCTATAATAAAGGTATTTGACTTTGCAATAGCAAAAGTTGGACTTAATGAAAATGACTGCAAACAATATGGTATTAAATATAACGCAACAATAGTTCATCCGCTTCATCATGCTGGATACTATCCAGGTGGAAAGTCGCTTACAATAAAGCTACTATTTGATCCAGATGATGGAACTATTTTAGGTGTTCAGGTTTTAGGCCGTGAAGGAGTAGATAAAAGGGCTGATGTTGTTGCAACAGCAATGTATGCTAAACTTAAGGTGTTTGATTTAGAAAACCTTGATTTAGTTTATGCACCGCCATTTGGTTCTGCAAAAGACCCAATTATAATGGCAGGTATGACTGCTGCTAACATTGTAAGGAAAGAAGTAAACAATATTTTACCTGATAAGGTAAAAGAATTAATCGGAAATCAAGAATATGCTATAATAGATGTAAGGACACCAGAAGAATACGAATTTGGACATATTGAGGGTGCAATTAATATTCCAGTTGATGAACTAAGAAAGAGAATAGATGAAGTTCCAAAGGGTAAAAAAATAATTGCATACTGTGGTGTTGGGTTTAGATCATACCATGCTTGCCTTATTCTAAAATCAAAAGGCTTTGAATGTTTCAATATGTCTGGTGGATATACATCTTGGAGAATGTATTTCCCTGAAATTGATTAAAAAAGGGTGAAATTGATGATTACAGCTTTGGTTGTAGCAGGTGGTGTTGGCAAAAGGTTTGGGGGTTCTACCCCCAAACAATTTTTATACATAAATGATTTGATGATTATTGAGTATTCGCTTAGACTATTTCAAGAATGCTCACTTATAGATAATATTCTAGTTATGCTTCCGGAAGGATTTGATGATATTGGTGAAAAGCTTTTATCAAAGTATTCCAAACTATTTATGTATGGAATTGGAAAATCAGAAAGATCAAAAACAGTATATGAAGGATTAAAGCTTATTGACAAAAGATGCAGCTATGTTGCAATACATGATGCAGCAAGGCCTTGCCTTAAAATGAATGACTTAATTAATGTAATAAATGCAGCTAAAGAACATAGAGCTGCAGCACTTGGTGTAAAGGTTAAAGATACAATAAAAATGGTAGAGCAAGGATATATCACAAGCACAATTGATAGAGAAAAACTTGTTAGTATTCAAACACCACAGGTGTTTGAGTATAATCTAATAAAATATGCACATGAAAAATACTTTAACTTAAACCTTACAGATGATTTAGGATATATTGAGCTTCTGGGTATAAAACCTTATTTTATTGAAGGTAGTTTAACAAATATAAAGATTACAACACCTGAGGATTTAAAGATTGCATCACTTTTTATTACAGACCTCAATCAAACTTAGCTAATTTATTTACAGCATTTGATAAGGATGATCTTATTTCTTCAGTAATTACTGAGTTTGCATTCCTGTAATCAAATTGTTGTGTAAAGTCATGAACACTATTATAAAGACTTTCCATATTATCCATTTGAACCTTTAGTATTTTTAAAAGAAAATCTGATAATTTAGTTGAACTTAAGCTACTTTTTGACAATTTAATAATTTGATTTAGATGAGGCAAGCAAAACCCCTTTGTATTTAAAACCTTTTGTTGAAAATCTTTTTCATTTTTCCACATATAAAAGAACACGTCAAAATAACTATTCATCCTTTCATTAATCCTGTCACAAATAACACAGGAGTTATTTAGCGTATCTAAATATTTATTTAAATCATTAATTATATCCTCATTGCTTTTTGTTGACGAGATAAGTGCCTTTATAGGATTTAACTTTCTTTGGCTGTCCAAAGAAGATAGATATTTTGAAGCAATTGAAAATATATTTTTATTTACTTCCATTAAATGAGTTTCAAGTGTTAAGGCAAAAGGTAGCTTATTTTTTTGATTTAAAAGCATATAAAAATGTTTAGTGCAAAACCCTTTTTTATTTGTTTCAAGCCTTTCATCAACCTCCATAACGCTTTCACCAAGAACAATATCTATACATTGATTTTCATAATCTTTTTCAAGAACACAAAATGGACAATTTGAAACAACAGAAAAAGCATCATTAACTGGGATCATATAGATTTTTTCAGTCATGTTTATTCACCCTTTCATTTTATATGCATCTATTTTTATGTATAATATTAATATAACATTGTTTTTTTATATTTTAAATAATTTCCAAAAAACTAATTTTCATTCGAAAGGACTGAAATTTTTTGCAAATAAAAGAGTATAACAAGTTTATTAAAATCTCAGGGGAGTCTTTTGATTTAGCATCAACCTTTGAATCAGGACAATGCTTTAGATGGAATGCTATTGATAAGGATACATATTTAGGTGTTGTTAACAGCAAAGCAGTATTGATTACGAAAAATGAAGATCAAAGCGTTGATATATATAACGTATCTCCAGATGAATTTAAAAAATACTTTTATTGGTATTTTGACTTTGATAAGGACTATAACCAGATAATTGATGAATTAATAGGAAAAGATAAGATTCTACAAAAGGCTGTTTTAAAGTATAATGGAATGAGGCTTTTAAACCAAGAACCTTTTGAATGCATGATTTCCTTTATAATTTCTCAAAATAACAACATAAAAAGAATTAAAGGCATTATTGAGAGATTATGTGAAAGATATGGAAGACAAATTATTTTTAATCAAAACATTTTATATTCATTCCCAGAACCAGAGGATTTAAAAGATGTAAAACTCGAAGATTTACTTTCAATTGGACTTGGTTATAGAGCTGAATATGTAATAGATGCAGTAAAAAAGGTTTTAGATGGGGAAATTATCCTTGAAGAGCTTGAAGAAGTTGAATATGAACAGGCAAAAAAAGAACTCAAAAAAATAAAGGGAATAGGGGATAAGGTTGCAGATTGCATCCTGCTTTATTCTCTTAAAAAATATAATTCTTTTCCTTTAGATGTATGGACAAAAAGGGTATTAAATAATTTGTATGGTTTTAAAAGTAAATATGATATAGAAACATTTATTAAATCATTAGGTGAATATGCTGGATACGCACAATTGTTTTTATTTCACTATATACGAATGAATGGAGGAATGTTATGAATATTCCAAACAAACTTCTTATTTTAAGTGTTGCTCCATCAATATTTATAGCACTTTTTATCTATTTCAGGGATAGATACGAAAAAGAGCCTTTTAGATTGCTTATTAAGGTATTTGTTTTTGGAGCATTGATTAGTGCAGTTGTTGTTCCTGTAGAGCAATTCCTTATGGTTTATGGTAGAATTTCAGCAAGATCGCAACTTAGTTTTACATTCTTTGAGGCATTTATTGTAGCAGGTCTTACTGAGGAATACTTTAAAAGGTTTGTTGTTTTAAGGCTTGCTTATGATACACCTTTTTTTAATCAGCCATTTGATGGCATTGTTTATTGTGTTTTTTCAGCAGTTGGGTTTGCTGGAATTGAGAATATCGGATATGTATTATCAGTATTTCAGACATCACCACAAGATACAATGAGTGTTATAATCACAAGAGGCATAATGTCTGTGCCAGCTCATGCAATGTTTGGCATTGTTATGGGATATTATCTTGGATTTGCTAAATTTGCACCACCTTCTAAAGCTTATTTTTATCGTCAGGTTTCATTGATATATCCAATGATACTTCATGGATTTTATGATTTTATTTTAATGCTAAATGTTGAAGGTGCTATTTACATTGTGGGGGCATTTGAATTTTTCTTGCTTTTATACTGCTTTAAGCTAATTAAACAGAGCCAAGAAATATCAAGGCTGTATTTTTGAAAAACTTATTGACAACATAAAATTATGCTGTTATAATTAATAATCGTTGAAAGAATATGAATTGCGGGTGTAGTTCAATGGTAGAACACCAGCCTTCCAAGCTGGCAGCGTGGGTTCGATTCCCATCACCCGCTCCAATAATGAATATAAACTCCAAACTTTATGTTTGGGGTTTTTTTATTTATATTGACAAGAAAATATTAACAATACGACAAAAATATACAAAAAATAATAAAGGAGTTTTTGAGGAAAAATAGAATTAAGATAAATAAAACTATTAACTTGAGGTGAAACATATGGAATTTGAATCAATTCAAAACCGAGATATCCTCATACTTAAATTAAAAGGTGAATTAGATCAATTCTATGCTGATAAATATAGAGTTAGGTTTGATATGAAAATTGTAAGTCCAGATGTAAAAAAGGTTGTCATTGATATATCTGAGCTTACATTTATGGATAGCTCAGGTATTGGATTTTTGGTCGGAAGGTTCAAAACTGCAAGGGCTTTTTCAAAGGAGCTTGTTTTGGTATGTAGTTCAAAATATATTAATAGAATGCTTTCCACATGTGGAATAGAGAAGTTAATAAAGAAATATACAAATATAGAAGAAGCAATAGGATAAATATTATTGAAAGGTGTGTATGTAATGAAGGTTTTAAATTCTTTTGAACTAAAAATCCCTTCAAAATCACAAAACGAAGCATTTGCAAGGGTTGTAGTGGCTGCTTTTGTATCACAACTTGACCCTATGTTAGACGAGCTTACAGAAATAAAAACAGCAGTGTCAGAAGCAGTAACAAATGCAATAATTCATGCATATGAAGATAAAATTGGTGAAATAATAATAAGAGGGAAAATTTATGAAAACTGGGTGGTAGAAATTGAAATAATTGATTTTGGCAAAGGAATTGAAGATGTAGAATTAGCTATGCAGCCTCTTTTTACAACAAAGCCTAATGACGAACGATCAGGTATGGGCTTTACGGTTATGGAGACATTTATGGATAAATTGGATGTTACATCAGAGGTTCAGAAAGGTACCATTGTAAAAATGCTTAAGAAAATAAAGAATAAAAAAGGTGAGGGAGTAGAAATTGAATGAGATTCTATCCCAAGAGGAATTGATAAAAAGGGTAAAATTAGGTGATCAAGAAGCAAGAGAAAAACTAATTGAACAAAATATTCCTCTTGTTTGGAGCATTGTAAAAAAATTTACATCCAAGGGTTATGAAACAGAGGATATCTTTCAGATTGGTTGTGTTGGCTTGATTAAAGCTGTTGATAGATTTGATCCAAGCTTTAATGTTAAATTTTCTACCTATGCAGTTCCAATGATAATTGGCGAAATTAAGCGATTTATGAGGGATGACGGGAAAATAAAGGTTTCACGAAGAATAAAAGAAAATAGTGCAAAGGTAAAGAAGTTTAGAGATGAGTATATAGCAAGATACGGTAAAGAACCTTCAATATCAGATATTTCTGAAAGTACTGGAATATCGTATGAGGATATTGTTGTGTGCTTAGATGCCTCAAATGATATTTCATCACTAAATGAGGTTATAAATCAAGAGGATGGAAAACCAATTACACTTATGGACATAGCATCAGAGGAAGACTATTCTTATAAGCTTTTAGATATATTAGCACTAAAAGAAGGGCTAAAAAAACTCAAAGGCAGAGAACGCTACATAATATTTATGAGATACTTTAAAAACAAAACTCAATCACAGATTGCTGATGAGCTAAAAATATCACAGGTTCATGTTTCACGAATTGAAAAAAAGGCTCTTGAAAGAATTAAAGAAGAGTTTGTATAGGAGCTTATGGAAATTTTTTTATCAATATGTTTTAATTATATTTAGATAAATTTTTTCTTTAAAAAATCAATGATTGATAAATTATTAGAATATATTTTCCCATCAAGATGTATTTTTTGCGGTAGATTAGGTTCTACTCCATGTGTTGAGTGTGAAAAAGAGATAAAAAAAATTGAAGGCAGAGTGTGCTTAAAATGTGGTGTTCCGATAGGTGATATAGTATATAACTATTGCTCATATTGCATCAACAAAAAAACATATTATGATAAAATAATACCTGTTTTTTACTATGACAAGAAAGTAAAAAAAGGAATTAGATTATTTAAGTATCATGGATTCTATCAAAGTGCAGAAAAATTTTCTGAATTTATGAAGGAAGCAATTGAAAAATCCGATATTATATATGATATAATTGTTCCTGTTCCAATTAGTAGAAAAAGATTTCTAAAAAGAGGCTACAACCATTCTGAGCTATTGGCAATGAAGCTATCAAAACTTTTAAAAACAAGATACGTTAATGTATTAATTAGAACAAAGGATACAAAGCCATTCTATAAACTAAAAAAAGAACAAAGAGAAAAAGAAATACGAAATTCAATTGTAATAAACAAAAGATATATTGATTTGATTAAGGATAAAAATGTGTTACTTATTGACGATATATTTACAACAGGTGCTACATTAAATGAATGTAGCCGAATACTTAAAGAAAATGGAGCCCAAAAAGTTTTTGCAGCAGTTATTGCTATTGCAAAGTATAGATAATTCGAGGGGGTTTAAAAATGAATGTTAGAAACTGCAAAAGATGTGGGAGAGTTTATCTATATAACGGAAGCCCAATATGTCCACAATGTCAGAAGGAAGAGGAAGAGGATTTTAAAAAGGTAAAGGATTATCTTTATGACCACCCGGGAGCATCTTTGCCTGAAGTAGCAAAAGCAACTGGTGTTTCACCCGACAAAATTTTAAGATTCTTAAAGGAAGAAAGATTAGAGATTATTGGGGAGAGTAATATTGTTTTAGAATGTGAAAGATGTGGGAAATCAATAAAAACAGGGAGATTATGTGAGGATTGCAAAAATGAAGTGGGTAATAAATTTCTGAGCTATATTGATAATAATAAACCTGTAAAGAAAGATGAACCAATTAAAGATAAAAAAGAATCAGGGTATAAATATCTTACACGTGATTTTAAAGATGAGAAGAAATAATAAAACTAGTAGTAAATTTTCTTCCATTATCACCGATATATCTTATGAGAAAGTTTTAAGAGGATGAGGGATATGAGGATAGAGGATAAGTTTAGGATATTTCAGATTTACAACAAGACTTCAAAAGTTGAAAAGGTAGATAAAAAGATAGTCTCTCAAAAAGCAGATAAGGTTGAGATTTCTCAAGAGGCTAAAGATTTTCAGGCTATTTTAAATGCAATAAAAAATACACCTGATATAAGACAGGATAAAGTTGATGAAATAAAGAAAAAGATTGAATCTAACACATATAATGTTTCTTCAAATGATATTATTGAAAAATTGATTAGTGACTACAAGAACTCAAAGTAAGGAGGTTAGTGGCTGCACATATATGGCAGCCATATAATTTATGTATGAGTTATTAAACAAAGTATTGAATTTATTAATGGATGAGATTGGTATACTGAAAAATATATTGGAAATTCAAAATGCAAAGACAAAGTTTATTGTAGAGAATAAGGTGGCTTATATAGTTGAGCTTAATAATAAAGAGAATATTGAAGTAAAAAGATTAAATGATATTGAAAACAGCCGATATCAGTATATGAATGAGATTTCAAAAATTATTGATAAAGACAACATTAATATTGATGACTTAATATTGCTTTCTGATGGTGATATTAAAGAAAGGCTAATGAAAGCAAAAAATGATATTGAAGATGTTATTTTAAAACTTAAAAAAGTAAATGAAATAAATCAGGGACTAATTAAAAGTTCACTTGAATATATAGATTTTATGGTAAATCTAATTTCATCTAATCAGCTAGAAACAAGCTATGAAAAAAGTGGTAAAAACATTGATAAAAGCAGAAGTCTTTTTGATATAAAGCTATAAATGACGAAAGGATGAGAATATATGTCCTCACCATTTTACGGACTTGAGATTGCTCGATCAGGTATATTTGTAAATAGAAAGGCTTTAGAAGTTACAGGGCATAATGTAGCTAATGCTTCAACACCGGGATATACAAGACAGGTTTTAAATACAAAATCAGTTCCAGCATATAGTAGTGTTTCTTTTTTTGACCCTAAGTTTCAAGCTGGTTTTGGAGCTGATATCCAAAGCCTTGACCAGATTAGAGATATGTTTTTGGATATGCAGTATAGAAACGAAGCATCTCGTGAAGGTGAATACTCTATAAAAGCAGACAACCTAAACTTTATTGAGGCAATTTTCAACGAGCCTTCTGATACAGGAATTTCAAATGTTTTAAACCAATTTTTTAGTGCCTTACAAGAGCTTTCAAAGTCACCGGAAAGCTTGACAACACGTGCATTGGTAAGACAAAGAGCACAAGCTTTAGCTGATACAATTAAAAAAGTAAATCAACAGCTAGAGGATTTGCAAGTGGAGCTAAACTCTCAAGTTTATGATAGAATTTTAGACATTAATAGTATAGCATCTCAAATTACCGATTTAAATAAACAAATATTCACACTAGAGCTTCGTGGTGAGAAGGCAAATGATTTAAGAGACCAAAGAAATCTTCTTGTAGATAAGCTTTCTAAGATTGTTGATGCAAAGGCCTATGAGGATAGCGAAGGAAGGTTTTCTGTATTCATTGGAAACCAAGTACTTGTAAATCACTTTACTTATTATAAACTTGAAACTGATAAATCGAAGATTACTAGGGATAGTGGTTTTGATTCTACAGGCCAGCCAACACAGTTTGATGTAAATGATACACTATCCCAGCAAAACCTATATGATACGCCAGGTCTTTTTGTTGTTACATGGGCTGATACGGGACAAAAGGTTGCTATAAATTCAGGTGAGTTAAAAGGGCTTTTGGACCTTAGAGATGGTGTTGGTGGACTAAATGAAGATACGCTTGCAGGAATAGATGTTCCAAATGAAAATACATTTACAGGAATACCATACTATTTAAATAGACTTAATGAGTTTACAAAAAAGATAATTGAACAATTCAATGCTGTTCATAAAACAGGATATTCTTTGAATGGAACAAAAACAAATATAAATTTCTTTGAACCAGATGCCTCAAATACAGAATTTTTCTATGCTAAAAACATAAAGGTTTCTGATGATATAATGAACGACTTAAATAACATTGCAACAACATCTGATGTAAATAGTCTTCCAGGTGGAAATGACCTTGTGAATAAAATGCTACAAATAAGATCGAATACAACACTTTTTAATGAAGGTAGTATAGAGGATTTTGTAAAGTCTTTAATATCTAATTTAGGTGTTGATTCACAAGGAGCAAAAAACTTTTCAGAAAATCAAAAGGCTATGGTAACTCAGCTCGATAATAGAAGACAGGCACTATCTGGTGTATCAATTGATGAGGAGATGACAAATTTAATTAAATATCAGCATGGATATCAAGCATCAGCAAGAATGATTAATGTTTTTGATGAGATGATTGATACACTCGTAAATAGATTAGGGCTTGTAGGAAGGTAAGGTGAGACATTAATGAGAATTACAAATAATATGATGGTAAATAATTTTCTTTTAAATCTAAATAAAAACTTAGCTCGAATGGATGATTTGCAGTATCAGATGTCAACAGGTAAAAAAATAAGATATCCTTCTGATGAACCAGTTATTACTGCAAGGTCATTAAGGCTAAAAACTGATATTGCTGAGATAGAACAGTTTGACAAAAATGTTGATGATGCAACTTCTTGGCTTGATACAACCGAAAATGCACTTCAGGACATAGGAGATGTACTACAAAGAGTTCGTGAACTTGCAGTTAGTGGTTCAAATGGAACCAAAACAAAAGAGGATTTATCTCAAATTGCTAAAGAAATAAGTCAGATAAAAGACCACATTATTCAAGTTGCAAATACAAACTATGCAGGAAGATATATTTTTTCTGGGTTTAAAACTTCTACTGCACCAATTAACTCAGATGGGACATTTTCAGATACTGGAGATTATTCTTCTTCAGGTGGATATCAAGTAGATCTTTCTACAAAGCAAAATGTTATTGAGTTTGAGCTAATGAAGGGTAATTTTATTCAGATAAATAAAACTGCTAATGATATATTTAATCTCAAAAATGAAACTGACCCAAATAAAGGGAATTTGTTTAAAGTACTAGATAACCTTATTACTAACCTTAATAATGGGGATTATAATGCAGTTTCAAACCAATTAGGAGATATTGACAAACATATTGATAATGTTGTTGCACAAAGAGGGGATATAGGGGCACTACAAAACAGAATGGAGCTTATAAAAAATAGGCTTTCAGATGACAATGTTAACTTTACCAATCTTTTATCAAAGAATGAAGATGTTGATATAGCAGAGGCAATAATGAAACTAAAACAAGATGAAAATGTATATAGATCTGCACTTGAAACTGGTGCAAGGATTTTACCACCTACATTACTTGACTTCTTGAAATATTAATGTAAAGAGATGATTCAAAAATGCAGCTAAATATCTTGTCATTACACACCGAATTTCCAAAGGTAAAAATTCAAACCGAGCAGCTTAAGGTTAAGATAAATCAAGATGAGTGTTGGAATGAAAGGAATTTAGGCTCAACAGCATATTTAATCGAAAGTTCGGCTCAAAGAGGCTATAATGCAGTTTTAAACTTTACAGCAAAAACTGCTCAAAACGGCGATAGATTAAGCCAGATTGAAAAAGGCGGTAAACCCATAATAGATATATGTGTTGAAGAAGCTTTTGAAAGCATTGACTATAACGTTGATGTAATTCCCAAATCAAAACCTGTGATTTATTTTGAAGGTGGTACTGTAAATATCGACTTTGAAATGGGCTCGGTTGATGTGAGGGTGTGAAATTAAAAGGGGTAGAGAGAATGGCTAATAAAGTTATTAGACCAGAATTAGAAACAATATTGAAAAAATATATTGAAAATTTGAAAAAAACATTGTTGTATTAGATGCATATCTTTTTGGATCATATGTAAAAGGTACTTTTAATGAGGACAGTGATATCGATATTGCAATTGTTTCAGAACAGTTTACTGGAGATATAATAGAAGATACATTTAGGCTTATGAGATTTAGAAGAGATATTGATTTACGAATTGAGCCACATCCATTTACACCAAATGACTTTGTTGATGATAACCCATTGGTTAGTGAAATAAAAAAATATGGTATAAAGATTATATAAAATTAAATAATTTATGTATTAAGGAGTAATAGGTTATGTTAATTCAAAAATCAGTTTTACAAACAAGAGTATTTGGAGAGCTTGAGGTTACAGAAGAGAATATAATTGTATTTGAAGATGGTATACCAGCTTTTGAAAATCTAAAAAAGTTTATTATAGTTGAGGAAAAAGATAGCCCATTTAAATGGCTACAATCACTTGATGATAAGGATATTGCATTTGTTATCATTAATCCATTCGAAGTTGTTCAAAACTATGAATTTGATATACCAGATGAGGTTATAAGTAAATTAGAAATAGAAAGTATTGAAGATGTTGTAGTCTTCTCAATAGCAGTAATACCAGAGAACATAAAAGAAACACGTATAAATCTAAGAGCTCCAATTATTATAAACGTAAATAAGAAAAAAGGCATGCAAGTTGTATTAGATGATGAGAGATACCGCATAAGGTTTTATCTATTTCAGAATTCAACTTATGAGAAATGAGGTAAAAAAGCATGCTTGTGTTAACGAGAAAAGCTGGTGAGCAGGTTTTAATTGCTGATGATATAATAGTTAAAGTTATCAGTATTGAAAAAGATATAGTTCGTATTGGCATTGAGGCACCAAAGAATGTAAAAGTTTTGAGGTATGAGCTAATTCAAGAGGTAAAAAGCGAAAATGTTGAGGCACTGCAGGGTAAAGAGAGGCTTATGAAGATTAAGGATTTGAAAGGGCTTATCAAAGATGATGAGGGATGAGATTATAAAGGCAGGTTTTATGGGATATTGATTCTAAAAACCTGCCTTTTTGATTTTATGAGTCTATCGACTGCTTCATTTATCCTTAGAATGCAGGGTATATTACAAAAAATATAAAGTACAGTTTATATTAATAAGCTAAAAATGCAAACATCTTTGGAAATAGTTTTTTTGTATCTTTGTTTTAATTCTTCAAGTGTAATCAATATTTCAACCATCAGCAAGCAGATTGAAAATGTATCAATAACCACAGTAGAAAATTATATTCACTTGCTTGAAAATGCAAATTTGATTTATAGAAGCTTCCCAATTGAATTGGGTGGCAAAAAGATTTTAAAAGCAAAACCAAAAATATATATATCAGATCCAGCCATTAGAAATGCAGTCTTAATGATGGAAGAGCTTTTTACAGATAGTAAAGAACTTGGAATTACAGTTGAAACAGCAATTTTTAAGCATGTATACAATTTTTATAATCAAACAAATGCGAAGGTAGGTTATTTTAGAAAGTCCACTGATAAACAAAAGGAAATTGATATTGTTGTTGAGTTTCCAAATGGCAAGGCTTTAATCGAAGTAAAATTTAGAGAAGATAGCACACTTCCTGAGAGTGATGCAATTGTAGAGATGAGCCAAAAAGAAAAGGATGTAATCTCAGCAGTACTTATCACAAAAAGAGCTGAAGATTATGGGAAGGTTCAAATATCAACTAAAGTTCCAATAATAAAAATCCCTGCTTTTGCGTTTATGTATTTGATGGGTAGAAGATGATTTAAAAATATGCTTTTTGTAGGCTATCAGTGATTATTTTTGCTGATAGCTTTTTATATTTAAAAAAGTTCTATCAAAAATTGCTTTTATCTTGTTAAAGTGAAACCAAGGTGGTATAAATAAATTAAAAGCAATTAATTTTGTAAAAATCACCAAAGATGAGGGAGGCGTATTTATATGAAGCAATCATCAAAACTTGAAAATATTATAAAAGAGCTCAAAGAGGGTTTAAAGATATTCAATAAAATAACAGAGATAAAGCCAAATGACAAAGATGTTTTAGAAAAATTAGAAAAATTTGTAAGCAATACTTCGAATCTTAATAGTGTATTTGAAACGCTGAATGACATCATAACCAGAGCAAAGGATGTAATTGCTAAAGAAAAGGAAACGATGGCTGATAATTTTAAATTAATTGAATCTGAACTAATAATGGAGCTAAAAGAAAAAGGTGTTCACTTAAGAGAATGTAGTGATGGTTGGAGAATAAAAAGCATTCATTTAAAGACAAAACCTCAATATTCGGCTGTTAGCATTTCATACAATAACCAAACAATCATTGATTGGACGAGGGTTAGTTCTAAAGAAGATATTAAATCTTTGATAGAAGAGGCGGAAAAATTACTAATTCAATACCTGATGCCTAAGAATGATCTTGTAGATATATTCTGGGATGCATATCAATATGCAAGGTTTAAGAATGGAAAGGATATTATGAGCATTTTGGATTTTTATACAGAAGTAAGATTAATTCAGCTAAGAAGATATTTGGAGAAAAACAAACCTGATGCTAAGATAACAAAGTATATAGAGTTTCCCAAATGGGCTTTTTTGTATAATTTAGATATATACAGGAGCATATGGAATGAGGTACCCAAAAACAAACGGATTGCCTTGCAAACTGGCAGTATGCAAGAAACAATGCAGGGAAAAGGGATGTATGTAAACGGACTTAATCCTGATGATGATTACAAGATAATGTGTTATGTTTATGAAGTAAAAGAAGGTGTTTAAAAAATGCAAGTGATAAGCAAGGATAGTATTATATCTTCACTTGAGAAAATTGCTCAGAATGGGACAGATGATGTTGAGATTGCAGATTTGATTGATGTTGGGGATCAGGATTATATGAACTATTTGGAAAACGAAGTGATTGAAAATCTTATAGCAAAAGGTGGAGCAACATGTAAATTTATTGAAGGTGCTTATGGTGCTGGAAAAACTCATCTTTTAAATCTCATTTACAAAAAAGCTTTATCAAAAGGTATGCTGGTTGCATTTACAACTCTAGACAGTGCTATTTCGTTGACTGATTGGAAACTGGTGGTTGAGTACATCTTAGAAAATGTCGAATACAGGCATGAAGGAATAACATACAAATCACTGCCGGAGATTTTAGCTTTTGCAGGAGAAAAACTTGTAAATGAGAAACAAAAAGAGATTTTAAAGTCAGCAAAATTGCCCTCTACAAGTTTTAAAAATGCCATTTTGCTTGCTCTTAATAAAAAGAATTTGAATAGTGAGGCATGGGAAGTTGTAAAAGAGTATCTGGTTGGTCGAAAAGTCAATGTTCAAACCTTTAAAAGAATAGGAATTAATAACATAAGGGCAAGTTTGAGCAAGTCTAATGCAGAGAATATTTTAAAAACAGCTTTATCATCTTTACATATTTTAGGTTTTAAAGGGGTTGTATTGTTGTTTGATGAAAATGAGAGAACTCTTTCTGGTTTTGGAGAGAGAATTTCAAGGCATAATCAGCTTGCAGCAAATCTTATGCGACGATTAATAGATGGATGTTCAAATGGTGCTTTGGAAGGGGTTTTGATAATATTTTCGGTTTTACCTGATTTTATATCACAGGTTGCAAGTAGGTATGAGGCTTTAGCTCAGCGTTTGCAAATAGTTAAAGGTGAAAATAAATCGATTGGTTGGCGTATTCCATTTCAAAAGGTTGACTCTGTTAATACAATGAGAGACAACCAACAGATTTTTATGGTTAGAATGGTTGAGGCTTATTTGAGAATGGCTAAAAATTTTGGCATCTTAAATGATGATTTTAAAAAACAAGTCATAGATACATGTAGTATGGTGCTGAAAAGGAATATAAGCTCGGGCTATAAACGAGAACTGGCAAAGACTATTGCTACTATGATATTGGAAAGGATGAGATAAATTGGACAAGGACTTATTTTTAAGAGCATTATATACCATGGCACAACACGGAACGGCACCAGCTGAAGGGTGTAAGTTTATTGGTGTTGGATATGAAAATTTTTTTGAAGCCATTAAACAAAAATATTTTTATGAGCAGTTTGGTCGAAACATTTGCTCGCAGAAGTTTGTTGTAGGGCCATATGGTTCTGGCAAGACACATTTTTTGCGGCATTTAATGGAAATAGCAAGGGATGAAAATTGTGTTACTTCTGAAACTGCTTTGAATAGGGATATAGATTTTTCTGATAAGCTTCTGATATACAGTGAAGTTGTGCGAAATATAAAAGCACCTTTACAGAAAAATGAGGGTTTAAGTGAGTTTTTAAGATATACACTGAACAGTATGATAAATGATACTAAAAATCCTCAGTATTTAAAAGAAAGATTTTCAAAAGATATTAATGATAGCAGATTTAAATCAAGGGAATTTGGAAAGGTGCTAAAATTAGCATTGATTTCTTATATTAATAATGATATTTCAACCTTTGATTTGTGCTGTGATTATTTATTAGGTAATATCTCAGACAATAAGCTATGTAAAGAATTAGGTATACCAAAAGTGACAAAATCAGCACAAAATAAGCGAGCAGAGGATATGCTTTTTTCTCTTTTTCAGTTTGTTTATTATATCGGTTATAGAGGAATAATTGTTGGCTTTGATGAAGCCGAGCAGAGCTTTAATGTGGACAGAAAAAAACTTGCTAAGATTTTTGCAACATTACGCTCTTTATTGGATGCAGTTGTTAATTTAAAAGATGCATCTGCTTTAATTATATATGCTATGACAAACGATGTTTATGAGGAAATGAATAAATACCCAGCTTTGCAGCAAAGGCTTTCAAGCCCATATGACAAAGATTTTTTCAGTGGAAATATTTTGGCTCCAGTTATTGATCTTACAAGGCTTGACTCGATTGACTTATCAAAGAAGATAGCTATGAAGATTTCAGATGTATTTTATGATACTTTCAAAGACCAGATTAGCATTTCAAAAAATGAGCTACTAAAAAAGGCTGATGAGATATCAGGTGAAATTATAAGAAGAGGTGTTTCAAGCTCAAACAAGCGTGAAATAACAAAGGCTGTTTGCACATGTTTATTGGGAGTTCTTGAAGGTAGAGAGTGTAATAGTAACATTTTAGAAATAAATACACAAAACATATATGAAGATGAGGTATAAAGGACATGGTGAAAGACGATATCGCATTTAAAAAATTGAGGATTATTGAATCGCTCAGATTTGGATTGGTGCCAGAGTATTACATAGACCAGCTTACAATAGGCTTTGAAAAGATAAAAGATGTTACAGATAAGATATTAAGAAAATGTGAAGCTTTTATGCCTGTTGGATTTCAAGTATGTGGTGAATATGGCTGTGGGAAAAGTCATACCTTATCTGTTATGAGATATATAGCAAGAAAAGAAGGGTTTTTTACTTTAAAAGTGGAAGTTGATGGTGAAGGTGTGAGTCTTTCTAATCCAACAAAACTTTTGAACATGCTGTTTTTGAGTGTTAATGACAATGACATATATTCTGACTATCCAATAGTAAGTCTTTTTTTAAAGGCTTTGATGCTGAAAAATAGCAGCTTTGATAAACTAAAAAGATTTGAAACAATCGAAAAATACCTGCATGTTATATCAGCTTTGGCAGAGCTTGGTTTAGTGGATGAGTATTCTTATTTTATAGAATCACTTTTTTCATGCTCTGATGAGGTAAGTGCAACTGATGTGAATAAAATACTTTCAGAAGCTTTGAGATATTCAGGTCATTCAAATTTAAAACTAAAAACTCTTATTAGCAGAAAAGTAGATGAAAGATATTTGGATTTTATTGAGGCTTTAGCAGAAATTGCCACTTTAGTAGCTGCAGCTGGTTATAAAGGGCTTGTTGTTACAATTGACGAGTATGAGGTTGAGAGAATAAAAAATCCCAGCAATTATAAACTAGTTCAAAATATGCTGCAGATAATCGGACAATATCTGATGGGTAAATTGAATATTCCAAAAGCTCCACTTTGTATAATCTTTTCAGCAATAAACCAGGGTGGTGAAAAGGGTGATCCAGACATCACAAGATATATTTCCAAAACACCTGAAAATATGTTTGAGGTGACAAGGTGGAGTGAGCATCATAAGATAGAACTTCTGAAAAAGCTACATGTTCTTTACTGTGAAACTTATCAATTGTGGTCTGAATTTAGTTTAAACACAGGGGAAACTCTTACAAAGCTCATAGAAAGTAAGGTTCCTAACAGTGAGAGCAGGCAAATTCGTTCGATTATAAAATGGTATTTGACACTTTTGGATTTGCAGTATGGTCCCCCAGGCAAAAGTAGGTGATAAGCAAGATGGATAATAGTTATTTAGAAGATCTTGCTATAAAAAATCAGCTTTCCTCAACATGGGATATGTTTTTTGGAAGCTACGGTAGGCTAAAAGATGTTCAAAGAAGGGCAATTCCCAAAATACTTGAGGGGAAGGATATTTTAATATGCTCACCTACTGCGAGCGGTAAAACAGAAGCGGCATGTGCACCTTTAATTGAGACTTTAAAGTCAAGATTCAAGGTTTGGACAATTTTATATATATGCCCAACAAGAGCACTGGTTAACGATATCTATGAAAGGCTTTATTCACGGCTTGTATACTATGGTATTGAGATATTAAGAAAAACAGGAGATTATCAATCAGAATTTAAAACCATTCCAAATATACTAATTACAACACCAGAGTCATTTGACAGTATGATGTGTAGAGGAAGACTTAAAAATGGCTTTGGGCATATTTTATCTTGTGTTTATGCAGTTATTTTAGATGAGGTGCACCTTTTGTATGGTAGCTCAAGAGGTGAACAGGTAAGGTGGCTGATTGAAAGATTGAGAAGGCTAAAAACTCAGGCATTTAAAGAAAAATGGTGTGATGATGAAAAGATTCAGATTGCTGCAATGAGTGCTACAATGAAAGACACTGAGAAGATATTGAAGTATTATATTCCTAATGGCGAGATAGTAAAAGCTGAAGGAAAAAGAGAGATAAATCTAATTTCAGATGAAATTGTTTCGATTGATGAGGTAATATATAAGTATTTTTGCAGTGCTGATTTTCAAAACAGGTTTAAAAAGATACTGATTTTTTCTAATTCAAGAAACAGAGTTGATGCTCTAGCAGCAGAACTCAGAAACATTTTAAGAAATTCAAACTACCAAATTGTATCTCATCATGGAAGTTTGACAAGGCCTGAAAGAGAAGAAACAGAAGAAATTTTAAAAAGACAAGAAAGGGTTATAGCAGTTTCATCTTCTACCTTTGAAATAGGAATAGATATTGGTTCAATCGATCTGGTTGTTTTGGAAGAACCACCGCTTGACATTAACAGCTTTCTTCAAAGAATTGGTCGTGGAAACAGGAAAAACGAAAAAATAGATATACTTTTATGTGCTGAAAGTGATGCTCAAAGGTTAATTCAAAGAGCTATGCTTTTTTGTGCACAAAATGGAATTCTTTTCAATACAGCATCTGGTGATATTTTTCATGTTATTATTCAGCAGATAATCTCATACATATTTCAGTCAAAAGATTTGAAACGAAGCAAAAATGCATTAAAAAGCGTAGTTGAATCTTGTTTAAAATATCATTTTGAAGATTTATCAGTTGAGAATGATATTATAGATAATCTAATTTTAAGCGGTCAGCTTGTAGAAGCAGACGATGGCAGACTAACAGTAAACAAGGATTGGCTTGATAAGTTTTCGAATGGGCAAATTCATTCAACCATCAGATTTGCAAGTGGAATGTCAATTTATGATTTTGAAAAGAACAAGGTTTTAGCAATAAATATTCAAGATTTTCAGAATAAAAAGATTAAAATAACAGGTGAAAGCAAAGAGATAATAGATGTTCGAAAAAATAGTATAATTGTTAAAAATTCATCTGAGAGGTTTGATAGCGGTGTTTTGAGTTATGTACCATATGAAACTGTATTTTTTAACATGCAGCCATATGCAATAAGGTCATATTTGAATTTAGAAGATCATGTTTTTCATTACATTACAGAAGATAATATGGTATATGTCTTTCATTTAGGTTCAACACAAAGGGAATTTTTTATAAAGTTATTGATGAGGATGTTGAATTTAAAGGGCATTGAAGCTGTTAACCCGTTTTTTGTGCAGTTTAATAAAAGCAATTACAAAGAAGTTATTGCTTCTTTGAAAAATCTAAACTGTTACCCAATGCTTGAATTTATAGAAAAAGACATTGAGTGGATAGAAAAAGCTCTCAAAATCAACCCTTACAGCAAACTGCTCCCAATAAAAATCAGGGTAAAAGAAATAGTTAGGATTATAAACTTAGAAGATGAAATAAAACTATTTAAAAAGGTTGAATTTCAAGATATTACAGATACACAATTAGCAATGAATCTTGAAAAATTAATTAGCTAAATTTAAAAAAATTTTTTCCTTAACCCCTAAACTCAAAAAAATATTCTACCGATAATCTTATTGAAAACAAAATAAAGCTTCATAGGGACGTGAAGCTAAAAATTAATTTCAGGGAGGGTGTTTTTAAATGCGTATTAATAACAACATTCAAGCTTTAAACACTTACAACAGACTTACAATCAATAACTCAAACTTATCAAAATCACTTGAAAAATTGTCATCAGGGCTAAGAATCAACAGAGCAGGCGACGACGCAGCAGGTTTGGCAATATCAGAAAAGATGAGAGCACAAATAAGAGGTCTTGACCAAGCCTCAAGAAATGCTCAAGATGGTATTTCTCTTATTCAAACAGCTGAAGGAGGATTAAATGAAGCACATTCAATACTTCAAAGAATGAGAGAACTTGCAGTTCAAGCAGCTAATGATACAAACGTTGATCAAGATAGAACTGCAATAAATGACGAAATTAATCAATTAGTACAAGAACTTGACAGAATTTCAAATACAACTGAATTCAATACACAGAAATTATTAGATGGAACATTTAGTGGTAAATTTCAAATTGGTGCAAATGAAAACCAAACATTAACACTTGATATCAGCAAAATGAATTCTGCAGCTCTAGGGCTTGCTAGTTCAATAGAAGTAGAAACAAAAACAAGTGCAGCAGCGGGGGCACTTATTAAAGATGGGACATATACAGTAGATTCTGCAGGAGCTAAACTTCTTGATTCTGCTGGTAAACAAGTTGGAACAATATCTGGTAAGGATATTACTCTTGCTGATGGTTCAACTACAGTTTCGTTTACAAATGAAAATATAACAGCAGGTGCAATTATTAAAGTTTCAAATAATGGTGATACTTTCACTATGGAAAAAGTAGTAGCATCAGGACAAACAAACGATAAGTTAGCAGCAGGCACTTATACAGTATCAGGAAGTGATGTATTAAAAGATGGTTATAAGATAGGTACTGTAAATACTACTACTACAACTCAAATTGATTTACTTGATGGAACATCAATAGATCTTAATACAGTATTTGAAAAAACAGCAGGTCTAACAGATGGTGATACATTTGAAATTAAAGGAGTAAATGTATCAAATAATACACTTGCTGGTGGTAGCGTAACAGCTATAGATAAAGCACTTGAAACAGTGTCTAAGGAAAGAGCAAAACTTGGTGCTTATCAAAATAGATTAGAACATACTATTACAAATCTTAGTACATCAGCTGAAAACTTAACATCAGCTGAATCACGTATTAGGGATGTTGATATGGCAAAAGAAATGATGAACTATACAAAGAACAACATCTTAATGCAAGCTGCAACTGCAATGTTAGCTCAAGCTAACCAAGCACCTCAGGCAGTATTACAATTATTAAGGTAAAAAGATTTTGTAGCAAAAAATGTAGAGTCAGGAAGGAATACTTCCTGGCTCTTTTAGTATATAAAACTTTCTAACAAAGGATGATGAAGAGTGGAAGAAAATTGTATTGATCTTTTTATGGGTATTTTTAAGAATGAACCAAGTTTAATTAAATTATATTTAGAATATGCTTTAGAATTATTATTCATATATGATAAACATTTAATTGTGGAAAATTTACATGAAAGAACAATAGCTCATAGATTAGCAATTTACCTTGAAACATTATTTGGTTTTTGTTTTAATGTTGATTGTGAGTATAATGGTAATAAAGATCATGCAACTGGTAGGAAAAAGATTTGGGTTATTGAAGATTTAAAAAGAAAAGCATTTGATAAGTTAAAATGTTTGATGATGTATCATCAAAATTTAAAAGAAGAAGTTTTAGAGTTTTTGCAGGAAGTTAATGTTTATCCAGACATAATTATTCACAAAAGAGGAAATAACAACTATAATTTATTAGTTATAGAAATAAAGAAAATGAATTCGGATTATGATGATATTATTTATGATTACTACAAATTGCAACAATTTACAAATCAAAATGGAGAATTTCAATATGCTTATGGAGTATTCATCGAATTTTATACAGGAAGAAAAGCTTACAAAAAACCTTTATTAAAATGGTTTAAAGATGGGAAAGAAGATGATGAACTTAATAAAGAAAATATTTAAGAAGTTGAAAATTATGTGCTTATTGATGTAATAATGCCAAAACACATGAAAAAATTCAAATTCATAGGCTCATCATGCCAAGATAATTGTTGTATTGGTTGAAGAGTATCAATAGATGAGGGAATTTACAAAAAGTATAAATAAGCCAAAAACTCTTTTCTCAAAGCTGATTTTGAAAAATATATAAAAAGAAATCGTTCAACCCCTTTAAAGTTTAACTTTGGCAAATTTGTAATGAAAAATAATGGTAGATATCCTTTTTTGGATTAGCAAAATCTTTGCAAAATTCAAGAAGAACATGTCGAAGATTTTTTCCACAACCTGTTATTATTATCCACGAATAATAAACCTTGTTGACAGGGTTTTTGAAAAATTAGCAACTATATCTTGTCCTGTTAAAGCAATGATAGTATTGATAAACAAAAATGGTATTAATTTTATTCAGATTCAAGAGCAATTTGAGCGACCAGTTAGTATAAACAAAGTTATTGATGTGAAAGATTTTAGAACTAGAAACAACATAAAAAAATATTTGTGGGATATAAGAACATTTTGCATCCAACTTATAAAAACAAGAGAATATTCTATATAGGATAGATTATTGATTTTAGACTTTTTTATGCAAAAACTAAATAAGATAAAGAGCGTCAACAATATAAATGGTATTCCAAAGCTAATTGATATATATACTAAATTTGTAAAGAATGGTTTTTTAGGAAACTTAAAAGATGTGCTTATAAATTATGCACTTCAAATGAGATTATCCAAAGAAATAGCAGATATACTTTTTTCTTCTCCTGGCATTAGTCTGAAATATTTAGATTTATTTGCAAAATTTTTGCAAGGACTTGACTTTAGATATGATGTTTCATTAGAAAAATTACAGAAAATTATATTCATGCATACGAAAATTACTTTGTATCTTTTTTTGCTGATAAAGAATATGTATTTGAAAATTACATTGTTAATTATATTTTCAAAAACCATTGAACAACACAATCAGGCATGTATTTTGAGTGTGCTAAATGCATTGAAGAGGAATGAAAATGATGATTTAGCTTATATGGTAGTATTGATAAAAGGACAAAAGGAATGGCGAAAATTATATGAAAATTATGCAGAAGTACTTGTATATGGTATTTTCAGCTCTATGGCTTTTTCGTTTTAGAAAATTATGTGTTGGATAGAAATCACAAAAGTGAAAATCAAGCATATGATGCAGATATTATTACTGTTAGATTTCCATATGTTTATGAAGAAATTGGTGAAAGAAAAGACAACTGGCATGATAAGTTAAAAGATATGATTCCTAATTTTAAAAAAAATATTATAGGTGTAATTTATGAAGTTAAGAGTGGTAAAAATGGATATTCAGTAAGTGATTTATTTAAAGGAATAAAGCAAAAACAATGTTTACAACGATTTGGGTTTTATTAGGTCAAAAATAAAGATTTTGATAATGATTATAAATAGTTGCTAAGTAATAGTGTCTATTGTAATGAAAAATATACAATAGTTAAATTTCTCATATCGTTGGGAAGTCACAAAAGTGTAAAACTATTTAAAAATATAACGCTAACTGAAATTGATTATTTTATTTCTTTAAAAATAAGAAAGTATAGAGAAAAATATTCAGATAGAAACTTTTTTGATTCTAGTTTAATTTAATATGTTACCTGGAAAATACATAAAGAACATTTTTTGAATTAAAGTTGAATATAATTTCAGCAAATATTATAATCATAATAATATTAATTTTTTACTTTATTCTTCTGGGGGAATTATGATGAATAATAACAATAATTTTTTCATTGAAGTTTCTGAAAACAAAAAGAATGATAAATTATTTTCTTTTATTTCGGAAATAAAAAATAGGCTTGTAACAGAAATCTACCTTATTGAAAAACCACTTCCCTCTCCATATTCACAAAGGGAATATAGTAATGAAAACTCATATATGATATTGATTCCTGGAAAAAAGATTATTTTCGTTGATTGTTTAGATAATGACAATGATATTGAAGATTATAAAGATGAAATTTTAGATGATATTAGTGAAATGGCGGGTGTGCTTGGATTTAAGAATCTTATTGGAAGACCCAAAAATTGGGAACAGAATGGATTAATAGCGACATTTCAATTAAAAAAATTGTTAGAATATGCACAAGGGAAAAATTATGACGAATTTTTAATTGAAATTGATTTTAGAGATAATATAGAAGCTAAAAGAAAATCTCAAATTATAGTTTCGCTTCTTATAGGAGTAGCTAATAATCCAAATATCATAACCAAATTAGTTCCACTATCTGTATTAGAGAAAGTTAAACAAAGGATAGTCTTATTTGATTTAGACCAGACAAGATTTATCTATTACGAACCAAATAAAAAAGTTATAAAAGTTCAAGGTTTATCAGGAACCGGTAAAACAGAGTTGTTGTTTCACAAAATAAAAAATTTATATTTGTCGAGTGATAATATTAAAATCGCATTAACTTGTCATAACAAAGTTTTGGCAAATACTTTAAAAGAAAGATTAATAAATTTTTTTAATTTGGCAAAAGTTACGAAGCAAATCAAACAAGAAGATTTGTTTGTTGCCCGTGCATGGGGTACAGAGACAAATCCTTTTTCTGGTTTATATAGTTATATAACGCATTTTTATGGGATTCCATTTTATCCTTTTTACCAGTTTGAAAGTTTTGATTTAACATGCAAAAGGGCAATTGAAGATTTAAAGAATTTTGGGGTTGAAGAGTACGCTTTTGATTATATTTTCATAGATGAAGGACAGGACTTTTCTGATAGTTTTATTGAGTTATGTAAATTAGTAACTAAAGAGAAAGTATTTGTTGTAGGTGATATTTTTCAGGATATTTTCAAAAAAGAAGACATCAATACAATAGTTGAAGCAGATTTTGTTTTAAAAAGGTGTTATAGAACTGATCCGAAAACCTTGATGTTTGCTCATGCTTTGGGTATGGGACTGTTTGAAGAAAAGAAACTAAACTGGTTAGAAGATAAAGAATGGGAGTTTTGTGGCTATACAGTTGAGAGAAAAAATGAGGAAGTAATTTTGAGAAGAGAGCCAATAAAAAGATTTGATGATGAGGAGCTTGATAATATTAAAGACAGTGTTAAAATTTGCTGTGATAGCAAAGATTTGATTGAGGATATTATTAGCATAATAAAAGATTGCAGAAAACAATATTCTGATATAGAACCAGGGGACATTTGTGTTATATTTTTAGATAATGATAAAGACATATATGATATGATGTCAAAATTAGAAGGTAAAATTTATAGTGAGTTTGGATGGGAAAGCAATAGAGCGTATATTTCTAAAAAGAATAAAAAAGATGCTGTTTTTTTAAGTAATATAAATAATGCAAAAGGACTTGAATTTAGTTTTTCTATATGTGTAACAAAAGAAATAAAAGATGATTTAAGGTATAGGAACAGTTTATATACTATGTTGTCTCGATCTTTTTTAAAGTCTTTTTTAATAACAAAGGATAGCGAAGAAAAATTAAAAACCATTTTGGGCGGTTTAAAAAAAGTAATGGAAGAATATTGTATAGTGACCAAAGAGCCAACCACAGAGGAAAAAGAAGAGATTAAGAGATTGCAAATCCATGCTAAAAAATCGCCTGATGAAATATTTGAAGAAGTTTGTGATGAATTTCACATTGAAAATGAAGAAAGGAAGGCAATAAAAAAGCTTATAATTAAGCGTAAAGGCAGTCTTCCATCAAATAAATCTGAACTTAGAGAAATAATTGCTAAACTTGAAGATATATGGGATTAAGGTGATTGCCATGGAAAAATATCACTTTTATTCCTATAAAGATTTTTTTAAAAAACCAATAAGAGACAAAATTGATATTCTTAAGGTTTTGGTTTATACGTTAGAAATAATCTTGAATTCAAATGGTTGCGATAGTGAAAAAAGTAATATAACAGTGGTAACAGGTAGGAAAATGCAGAGAGTTTTTTACAACTATGAGAATAAAATTTTCTCTATAAATTTTCCTTTCTCTATTAAAAAAGTGGAAAAGAACTTTGAGTTGTTTTGGAATGACATACTAGTAGATCATGTTATAATTGCTACTATTTTATCACTGATAGAAATTGATGATGAAGGAAATATAAAAAATAAAGAATTTTTTGAGATTGTTATGGATAATATAGAAGACAAAAAATATGAATGTTCATTTAAAGACGATGTAATTACAGCTAAAATTATTGGAAATTCAATAAAAATCCTAAAATATTTGTTGGTTATTGAAGACGGATATCTTAGATATGACTGCGATGTGGAAAATTACAGAAAAGCAAAAGAAAAAGGAAATATAAATAGGCATCCTTTACATCATTTAGATATATTTTATTTAGATGATAATACTTTTAAACTTGGTCTTGATAATATAAATGCTTCATGCGTTAATATGTTAATTGATATACTAAACATAGATACAGATGCTTATTTCTTAGATATGAAATATCAATGGTAAAAAATATAAATAATTTGTGTATTTAAAACTCATTGTCTTATTTAAAATATTCTTTAAAATTAAAATCAAATTCTTTATATAATATTAGCTACTTTGAAATTTGATGATTAATAAAACTATGATACATTGCTATATTACTTGTAACAGGTGCTATAGAAATTATCAAGGATAAAGTAAGAAGGAACAACAATATCTTTGAAAATGTTCAATAATATTTATTGATTATATAGAAGAATTAGCTTTATATAGGAATAAAAAATCTAAAAATGACAATTGTTCAAGCTTTTCTACAGATAAATAAAAACGCTTCTCATAGAGTAGTTTTAAATAATTCTATCATTTTTATTAAAATTATTTTCTTACTTTTTTAAGAAACTCTACAGTAGTTGATATCGCTTAAAATGTGTGATTTTATCTGGGTTAAAAAGTTGGGATAATAAATAACGTCAATTTTAGTGGAAATATTTTTAGTTATTCTTAATATTTAATAGTATTATAAATTATTTTGGAAAATGAAAATTCATAATAAATTATTTAAAGATAATTTAGTAATAAATTCATCTTTTAAATGAGGCAAAATAAGAAATTATAGGAAAGATAAAGCTGATTATTTAGTTCTTATAAATTTTCCTGACCGAAGAATTGATAATTATACATGAAAAGTTTTATTTGTATTTTAAAGAGATGAAAATACCCTAAAAATATGAGACAATTATTAAAATATAAAAGCTTCTCATAAACTAAATGGATAAAACGAATTTAAATTTAATAAAAACAAAAAATATCTTTTCTTTAAAATGTACCATGTTCTAAACATAGATTTTTTGAAACAAAAAATATGTTACATTTATCAAAACCAAGTATAGATCTTTTGGAATATACCATTTTACGAATTTTACAAATTTAGTTTTGGTGTTAAAAAAGTGTATTTATATAGTCGTTATGATTAAAAAATAAAAATATTAAATTTTAAAATGAAGCTTACCATAGAGTAATGAAACAAACTTAGTTTGATGTTAAAGAATATATTGGGTTTTATTTTATATCCAATACCTAAACCTTATTTAAAAGGTTTTATGTCAATAGCTGGGGGTGGGTGAAATCAAATGCCTACCCAAACTTATTATAAAAGAATATTTTAATTTTTAAAGATTTAATAAGTATAAAATAAAAAAACATAATAAAATAAGCCAACACACAGTTGGTAAAAATATTTAAAAAAAAGAGAGTAAAAGATTGGTACAATAGACTACAGAGGAGGATATTCAACTATAAAAACATTATGGAAAAATTTTCAAATGAGCTTAGTAACATATGTAGAATAAATGTATTAGAGAAGCTTTTAGTGGCAGTATAGATAAAAATGCTATACTAACTATAAGGTTATATACATAAAATGGCAAGTACCAGATTCCCATATGGGAATCTGGTACATATTGTCAACTAATATCATACACAGTTTTTCTAATTAATTTGTAATTTCCAGTTACTTTTAAAAAAGTGTTGCATTTAATATTGCAATTTAAAATCAAAAATAAAATTGATATTTTATATTTACATACGAATATAAGTTTGTTATAATTATATTTACTATATATTACATATAGGTGAAAAAATTATGTCAAATCATCGAAGTGATGAAAAGGTATTTAGGGATATTGTTCATAATTTTATATATGTAACTGATAAGCCAATATTAGACTTAATCAATACAAAAGAAATGCAAAGATTAAGAAGAATAAAACAACTTGGTACATCATATCTTACATATCATAGTGCTGAACATACAAGGTTTACGCACTCTTTGGGTACTTATGAGATTATGAGAAAAGTTTTATCAATATTTCAAAGAAATGGTCTTTTAAATATTGACGAGGATGAGCGATTATTATATTTGTGTTCAGCTCTTCTTCATGATATAGGACATGGTCCATTTTCTCATGCTATTGAAAAAGTCATAGATAGGAATCATGAAGAATGGACAAAAGAAATAATTGAAGGGGACACTGAGATTAATAAAGTTCTTAGAGGAGTTGATGCTAATTTTCCAAAATATATTTCTGATATTATTTCAAAAGTGTCTTCAAAAAAATTAATAATTAATCTAATTTCTAGTCAGCTTGATGTTGATCGTATGGATTATTTGTTACGAGATAGTATAGTTGCTGGAGTTAGTTATGGACATTTTGATTTAGAAAGATTATTACGAGTTTTAATACCTTATAATGATATAGTAGTTGTAAAAGAGAGTGGACTACATTGTGTTGAACAATATCTTTTAGCCCGATATTATATGTATTGGCAAGTTTATTTTCATCCTACCACTAGAAGTGCTGAAATTATTCTAAAAAAAATTTTTGAAAGAGCGATCTTTCTTTATAAAAATGATGAGATAAAGGATTATTTTTTACCAAAGCCAATAAAAAGTTTATTAAAAAATGATTTATCTTTAGAAGAATTTTTAAAATTAGACGAAATAATGGTACTATATTGTTTTAAAGAATGGACTAATTCAAAAGATGAAATATTATCTGATTTATGCAATAGATTTATTAATAGAAGATTATTTGAATATATTGATTGCAAAGAATCTGTTTTAAAAGAACCAATGTTATTTTTTGAAATTCAAGAATGCTTAAAGGAATTATATGATAAAAAAGGTATTAAACTTGAATATTATTTTGATATAGATAGACCCAGAGATGTTTCATATGACTATTATAGACCAGGTGAAAAAGAAGAAAAAGTGGCTATAAATATATATTCTGGTACTAAAATAGTTGAATTATCAAGAAAGTCAAAACCTGTAAGTGCATTAGCTGGAGAAGAGCTTATTCAACATAGGATATATTATGTTAGTGATATGATTGGTAAAGATGATAGCAAATTAAAAGAGATTTTGAATAAAATAAGTGGGGTGAAATAGATGATTCTTATGGATTATTTTAAACTTGCTAAAGTTTTTTCTTGTTGCAATTCTTTTGATAGTAGAAAGAAGGTCCAAAAAATTATATACATTTTAAAAGAAATGGGCTATCCGTTCAATGAAAAATTTGATTTTCATTTTTATGGTCCTTATTCTCAAGAACTTGCTTTAGAGATTGAAACTTTAAGTTATATGGGCATACTAAAAGAAACAAAGGAAGAAAATCAAGGATGGAATCAGTATTCTTATCAAATTACAGATAATGGGAAGAAATGGGCGGAAAAATGTCAAGATAATGAATTGAATGGCATTGAAGATATTGTTAGAACTTTAAATAACAAAACTGCAAGAGAGTTAGAACTAATTGCTACTATATTATATTTTAAGAATTTATCAAAAGAAGAAATTATTCATAAGATATATGAATTAAAATCTGATAAAAATTACTCTGAAAATGAGATTAAAAATGCTTTTAATTTTATAAAAGAAAAGCTCTTTATCAACAGTTGGGGTAGGCAAAGTTAAAAATGCCTACCCTTTCTTGTTTTCAAGATATTTTTGAACTAATAGATGAAATAATTTATGTTTACCTAAAAATGAGCATGACAAGATCGACCAACTAAAGGTTGGATTTTTCAATATTGATAACAAAATTAATTATCTACAACAATGAGGGACTCTATTTCTTTTCTATTCAAAGTTTTTATAACCTAAAACCTTTTTTTGACAACTTTAATTTTATTATTAGATATTCCAGTACATCATTGGCATAAAGGTATCAAATAAATTGACAATTTCTTTACCTACACCCCCTCAAACACATCCCACAAATCAATCTTAATCCTGAAATAACCGATACTTCAACAACATCACTTTCGCAATAAATTTCAGGTCTACCGAACATATTATTATCTTGTAATTTAAAGACACTCACAAATTTAGCATCCACTTCTACAATCCAATATTCTTTTACTCCAAACTTTTCATGTAGATTAAACTTAATAAATCTATCACAAATTCAGTCTCATTTTGTCGTAAAAAAATGTTCTTTTCCATCATTATTTTGACATAAAAATAAATATATTTAGTAATATAATCCATTACACAGAAAAAATCTTAACAGATGAGGGGAAGATGCAAAAAATGGAAAAGGTTGAGGTATTGACCTTTAAAAGACATCAAGCTAAACAAGAAAAGGTGATTACTTATGAGATTTTAAAAAAGGAGGATTACTTAATTTTATTTCTTAGCTTTCTTTTTGGGAGGTGTAATATATTAGAGTTTTCGCCACTTTGTTTATCCTTGTTAGCATCATTTAAAAAGAAAAACTACCTATTTTACCTATCAGCCTTATTTTCAATATTTGGTGTAATGTCAACTCTTGATAAGAATATAATAATAAAGTATGTTTTATCAATCTGTATTATTACAGTTATATTTTATTTTTTCAATTTTAATACATATTATAATTCTATTATTACATTTGGAAGTCTATTTTTTAGCTCTTGCATTTCTTGTTTTATACTACAAAAACAAAGTGCATATCTTTTATATTGCTTCTTTGAAGCAGTTATTGCAGCTGGAATGGTTTTTGCATTTGAGATATTTCAAGATACTTTGTATAAAAGGAAAAGCATAAAAAGTGAAAAGGTGTTTTTATTTATCATTATATTATCAATTTCTTTGTTTGGTTTAGAGAATATCTTTGATAGATTTTTTGAGATAAAAAAATTGTTGCTTATGCTGATTATCTGTATAATTGCATACAATTATGGAATTCTTTTTTCTACAACACTTGGATTTATAACAGGCTTTATTGATGTAATAAAGACGTCCTCATTTGTTGAAAATGCAGTTATCTATTCATTTACAGCACTTATGGCAGGGCTTTTTAAAGGCTTTGGCAAGGTTGGAACTTGTATTGGTGCTTTATTTGGATATCTTTTATCAACTATATATATATCAACATTTCCAAACATAAAACTAAGAGAAATAATTGCTTCTTGTATTATATTTTTAGTGTTTCCCATCGAAAAAATAAAATTTAATATGGACGAGGTGGATAATATGGATATACAGGTAGCTTTAAAACAAAAAATGCAAAGCATTAGTTCAATTATAGATAATATAAAGAAAAATGAAATTGAATCAATGAATCTTTTAATAAACAAAGATGAGGCTAAAAAGATGATAGAAGATGTATGCTCCAGGCTTTGTTATGACTGCATTTATTCTCAGAACTGCTGGGAGAATGATTATAAAACTACCAATCAAATGCTAAAAGAGATTAGAGAAATATTAATGAAAAAAGGGAAAGTAAATTTCAGCAGCAATCTTCAAATCTATCATAACTGTGTCAGAAGTAAGGAGTTTATTACAATATTGAATGGTTTTGCTGACAGTTTTAAGTATTCTATGCTTATTCAAAACAATTTAGCACAAAAAGAGAAAGGCATGTTTAAACAAATTGATGTGATTAAAGAAATCTTAATTGATGCAGCAAAATTAGAAGAAGAAAATGTTACTGTTGATAAAGGGCTATCAAGTGAGTTAGAAATAGAATTAAATAGATTTGGATACAATGTAAAATCAGCACAGGTTACCTTTATAGATTCAGACTTTTACTGCAACATAATATTAGAAGAAAGTTTTAAAACACCCAAAAAAAGCGAGATTGAAGCAATAGCAAAAACAATATGTGGCTATGAGGTTGAAATAATATCTGAGATACCTAATTTTGATGGAACATATGAAATAACACTTATTAAAAAACCTAATATATGGGTGGATTATGCTATAAGCTCAAAAAGTAAAAAAATGGTAAATGGAGATAGAGTTTGCTTTTTGCAGCTTAAAGATGGTAAATTTATAAGTTGTATTTCAGATGGAATGGGAACAGGGAAAGAGGCTTCTGAAAATAGCTTTATTGTTATAGATGCTTTAAAAAAGCTAACAAATTTAGGATTTAATAAAGAAATTGCTCTTAAATTTATTAATTCAGTACTAAATATTCGTTCAAAAGAAGGCTTTGCCTCTGTAGATATTGTTTCTATAGATAGGTACAAAAAAAGACTTGAGATATATAAAATGGGGGCTATGCCGACATTCATAAAAAGAGGGCCAAATGTATTTATATATAACTCATCTTCGCTTCCTGCTGGTGTTGATTTTAATAATACATATGATTATTTTATTGAAGATATTGAAAAAGGTGATATGATTTTTATGGTTTCAGATGGTGTAATTGAATCTTTAGGTGAAAGTGGTGAACATAAGCTACTTGACTATCTAAGAGAAAATAGTTTTTCATCAACACAATTTGCAACTCGTGAGATACTAAACTTTGCATTAGAAACTACACAAAAAATTATTGATGATATGACAGTTGTATCTTTGAAAATAGGTTGATATGGAGGGCAAAGTTGAGAAAAAAAAGAAGGCTCAAGAAAGACTTTCTGATAATTACTTTCTCAATAATATTTCTTTTTATATTAATAATTTTTAAAAATAATATTTCAAATAACAAAAATCAACAAGGGTCTACTACAAAACCAATAAACGACAAAAAAATATATGTTAAGGTTTTAATTAATAATAAAGAGGTTAAAAAAATGGACATTGAGGATTACATAATAGGAGTTGTAGCAGCAGAGATGCCAGCCGAGTTTCCTATTGAGGCACTTAAAGCTCAAGCTGTCGCAGCAAGAACTTATGCAGTAAGAAAGATAATAAAAAAGCAAGAACATGCTATAAAAGGTGTATATTTATGTGATAGTTTTGAACACTGTCAGGCATATATAACAATTGATGAAATGAAAAAAAGATGGGGTAATGGTTTTGAAAAATATTATGAAAAAATAAAAAAGGCTGTGTTAGATACAAAAGGGTTGGTTATGGTTTATAATGGCGAAGTTATTAACTCACTCTTTCATGCAGCATCAGGAGGAGAAACAGAAGACGCTAAAGAGGTTTTTGGAGAAGATATTCCTTATCTAAAAAGCACACAAAGCTTAGGTGAAGAAAGTTGCCCTAAATATTCATCTAACATAAAAATTAGCAAAACACAGTTTATAAACAAGCTCAAAAGCAATTTTCCAAATATAAACATAAGGTATAACACACTACAAGACCAAGTTAAAGTAATAGAAAGAACATCAACAGGCAGAGTTAAGAATATAAAAATTGGAAATGAGATTATTTCAGGTAATCAATTTAGAGAGATATTTACACTAAACTCTACTGAATTTTGGATAAGCTTTGAAAAAAATAATGTAATTATATCAACAAAAGGCTTTGGGCATGGTGTTGGAATGAGCCAATGGGGTGCAAGATACTATGCAACACAAGGACTAAACTATAAAGATATCCTAAAGCACTATTATTCAAATATTAGTTTTGGTAAAATAAAGTAAAAAAATAAAGAAAGGGCATAAAAATGACTGTAAGAATTATAGATAGTAGTATTAATATTAATCAAAAAAGGGACTTATTAAATAAAATAGGTGTTGATAAATACGCTGCTAATTATCTGATTTCAAAAATGACTTATCTATATATCTATATTGAGAACTTAAAGCCTGCAGCTGCAAATATACTAAAACAAACAATGCTATCAGTAGGCTCAGATGCTGCTGTAAATAGAGGATGTATTAATTGCTCGGTTGAAAAGTCAGATTGTTTGATTTTTGGAAGTATTAAGCAAATACAAGATGCAATTGAAAAATTGAAAATTCAACCTTTTGGTTTAAATAAGTTAGCTTTAGAAATACAAAAGTTATTGGAGGAGTTTAAAAATGATAATTTTCATTCCGGTTGATAAAAATGAAAAACAAAAATATCTTACTGAAGGTATAGATATAAATAAATGTTATAATAAAGTAATAGGACTTGCAGGAATTGAAATTAAATGTATTTCAGGATTTTTGACAAATGATATAATTTCTGGTGATTTTATTGCTGCAAAAATAGATATAAATAAGTCTTATGCAGCAAACTACGACCTTTGGGTTGCATACACTCTTACATCAAACCAGGAATTTAATAAGATGTATATTAGATCTATTGTAAATCTAAAAAAGTATATGTTTGGAACCTTTAGAATTCCAGAAGTTTTGATAACCGAAAGCATTCCGTCACAAGATTTATTTGAGCCTATGTTTAATAACAGTAGCAAATTTATTGAAAGTAAAAATGATGAGATTTATATAAATTTTTTGATTGAAAAGATTACAAAAGATGAAAAGATAGCAAACTCTGTTGTTATAGATTATTTTAATAGGCTTTGTGAAACAACACAAGATTTTTCAAAAAAGATAATAAACAAAGGTGATAATAAGCTTTATATATTTATTCAACAAAATAAGTGGGCTTGGACAATTGAAGATTAGTAATATATAATAAAATAAATAGAATTTAAAGGTAGGTGAGAGATTACATAAAAATTTAAGTATACTTGGGGGGATGGTATGAAAAAATTATTAATAATCCCATTCATTTTAGTTTTTCTGTTATCTGGTTGTTCGACCGTAGATATTTTTTATAAGTCTCAGAAGGTTTATAAGAAAGATGACCAGAAGAAAATTAAATTATTACCTAAACAGTTAGTCCGTATTGATGCCGATAATTCTAATATTATTATTAAACAAAATAATAATGATGAATTATCTCTTGAATATACTAAAAAAATACTTAGCAAAAATGAGATTAAAAGTCAATTATTAAATGAGTATTTTAACGAGATGATTGTTGATTTGGGTAATCAAAATAATGATAATAAAAACGAGGTTGTTATAAAATCACGAGCATACCTTTCAGAAGCAATTACAAATAATAATGCATCAGATATAAAAAGAAGCATTGATTTAACCATTTCAATACCACAAAAAAGCAATTTGAGTATTCAGAATGGAAATGGTAATATTTTTGTAAAAACCCTTTATGGAAGTTTGTATATCGTAAACGGCAATGGTAATATTCAGATTAACGAAATTAATGGTAGCCTAGATATAAGAAATGGTAGTGGCAACGTAAATATAGATTTTGTTAAAGGAAATGTTTCAATAAACAATGGGAATGGAAATATTGAATCAGATATTTCTCAAGCTCAAACAATTTCAATTATTAATAACAATGGTAATATTACTTCACGTATTGATAAGCTAAAATCTTATAAAAGATCGATTATTCAGGGAGGAAATGGGAATATTAAATTATCATTTACAAAAGAGGTATCATCAAAGGTATTAATTAAAACCTCATCAAAATCTATTAAATCAGATTTTGAGTTAAAGAAACTAAATGATACATATACTACAAGTATATACGGCGATAATCATCAAATTGATATTGTTTTAGGAAATGGGGATATTGAAATAGAAAGAGAATAAGACTGCCCGAAAGGGCAGTCTTATTTATGTCCACCTTTGTACTATTGGCATTCTACGGCCTGAGCCAAAGGCTTTTGATGTAATTTTGAGTCCAGGTGCTGCTTGCTTTCTTTTGTATTCAGCCCTTTCAACCATCTTTATAACCCTTTCAACAAGGCTTCTTTCATATCCTAACTCGGTAATCTCATCAATACTTTTCATATCTTCAATATAAGCAACTAAAATTGGATCTAAAATATCATAAGGGGGTAAAGAATCAGTATCATACTGATCAGGCCTTAATTCTGCTGAAGGTGGCTTTATAAGAATATTTTCAGGGATAATCTCTTTTTCTCTATTTATATATCTTGCAAGTTCATAAACAAGAAGTTTTGGCAAATCAGAAATAACTGCAAGCCCTCCTACCATATCACCATACAAAGTGCAATATCCAACAGCAATCTCAGATTTATTACCTGTTGTTAAAACCATTCTATTTTCTCTATTTGATATAAACATCAAGATATTTCCTCTTATTCTTGCTTGAATATTCTCTTCAGCAAGGTCTTTTTGTGTTTCCTCAGAATTATTAAACATCTTAATGTATGTTTTAAAAGGCTCTTCAATAGGATAAACCCTATATTCAATTGAAAGGTTTTGAGCTAAATTGTATGCGTCAGATTTACTGTGCTCTGAAGAATATCTTGAAGGCATAGATACTCCTAAGACATTCTCTTTACCAAGAGCCTCTACAGCAAGACAAGCAACAACAGCCGAATCAATACCGCCAGACAAGCCTACAACAGCTCGTTTGGTAAATCCTGTTTTATAAAAATAATCTCTAATCCCAAGAACAAGACCTTTATAAATCCAAGAGATATCTTCTTTAAAATCAAAAATATTTAAATTATTAATTTGTTCAGTGTCAAGTGTTATAATATCTTCTTCAAAGCCTTTTGCCATTTTTACAATTTGTCCATTTGTATTAATCACAACACTATTCCCATCAAATATAAGTTCATCATTTCCACCTACTTGATTTACATATATGACAGGAAGCTTATATTTCTTTGCAGCAGTTTTTAATATATCAAAACGTTCATCCATTTTTTTGTAGTGATAAGGTGATGCAGAGATATTTACTATAAAATCAGGGTTTTGTAATGAAAGCTCTTCTAAAACGTCAATGCCATAAAGCTGTCTATTATCAATATTCCAGATATCCTCACAGATATTTAAAGCTACCTTATATTCTCCAATTTTTACAACCTTTCTTTCTTTTGAAGGTAAAAAGTACCTATTTTCGTCAAATACATCATAAGAAGGGAGTAATGTTTTATGAACAACATCCATAATTTTTTTATCATGAATAACAACAGCACTATTGTATAATTTTCTATTACCTTCAATTCTTGATGGTGTACCTAAAATAACATATTGCATATTAACATGTTCAGTAATCTCTTTTAAACCATTTTCAACTGCATTTATAAAATCCTTTTGAAACAAAAGGTCCTTAGGTGGATAGCCTGTTATAGTAAGTTCAGGGAATATTATAAGGCATTCTTTATTTTTAAACCTATCAATAACCTCTATTATTTTTTTTGAATTTCCTTTTATATCACCAATTGTTGGATTAATTTGTGCAATTACAATTTCCATATTTATTCACCTACATTGTAAATATTTAAACAGTTAATATTTTATCACTGTAAAAGCTTAATATAAAGTGATTTTTGGATTATGAATAAATTAAAATCTTATCTCATATATATTCTTAAGGATATATTAATTTTTGGAGTGATTGGAATTGGTAAATAGTGCTTATTTTTTCCCAGGGGCAAATTCATATAAAGGGTTTTTTTCATATTTTGATAATATAATAAGCCCAAAGGCTGCCAAAAAGATATATGTAATAAAAGGAGGGCCAGGAACTGGTAAATCAACATTTATGAGAAAGATAGGTAACTACTTAAACGAGAAAGGATATTTTGTAGAGTATTTTCACTGTTCATCTGATGTTGATTCATTAGATGGTATTTGTATACCAGAGCTTGGAATTGCATTTATTGATGGGACAGCACCCCATGTAATTGATCCTGTATATCCAGGAGCTGTTGATGAAATAATAAATTTGGGTGACTATTTTGATGTATGCAAATTAGAAAAGGATAGGGAAAGTATTATTAATATCAATAATGAAATTTCTGAACAATTTAAAAATGCATACTCTGTTTTGAGGGCAATAAATTCATATAAAGAGATATTATTAAGAATTGAAGAAAAGTATATCTCAGAAGGTTACCTAAACAAGCTTTATGAGAATATTTGCCAGCAGATTTTTGGATATGCAAGAGTATCATATAGGAAAGGACAGAGAAGAAAACTTTTCTTATCAGCTATAACACCACAAGGCTTTCAATCATTTATAAAAGAAAACGCAAAAAGATTTTATAATGTATTTGTTATAAACTCAGAGTTTGAAAGTTCGCTGCAAATTTTAAATAAGATTATGGATTATGCAATAGAACGTGGATTTGATGTTGAAATGTTTTATTGCGGATTTAACCCCAAAAAGCTTGAACATTTAGCTATTCCCGAACTTTCCACATTTATTATTACTTCAAACAGATATCATACAATAACAGATAGCACATTTAATAATATAAAAGTTGACTTTGATAAAGCATTTAATGGAGCAGATAGAGAGCTATTTAATGAAGTAAATTTGCATATCAGCAATGAGTTTGTAAAAGTAATTAACTTTTTGAAAAAAGCAAAAGGCTTGCATGATGAACTTGAAAAATTTTATATACAGGCTATGGATTTTGATAGTGTTGAAAACAAATTTAAAGAGGTCTGTGATGAATTAGAAAGCTTTATAATATAAAACCATTGTTAAATTATATAAAATTATTTATAATATAAATATACATTATGCAAATGTTTGCAATACTATTTTGTTAAGGAGTATGAGAAACAGTATGAAAAAACCATATTTAATAGAAGCAATAATTGGCAACTCAAAATCACTCGCTCAGATTGATCAAAATGGAATAATGCAAAGATATTATTGGCCTTCAATTGATTATTTTCAGCAGATAAAACTTCTATTACCTGCTGTATATAACGATGGACTTATATTTTTTGAGGACATAAAATTAAAAAAAGAAGCACAATATGTTGATGATTTTGCATATCAAGTAAAATACTCACTTGGTAATAAAGAAATAAAACAAACTGATTTTATAGACTTTACATCAGATAGTATAGTCAGATGCTGGGAAGCTGATTTTGATGATTTTTTTGTATTCTTTGAGCCTATGATAAACGAGCATAAAAATTTTAATGCAGCTTATTTTGACAAGCAAAATGACCTATGTTTTGTATATCTTCATAATACAATTGCTGCTATTACCTTTGAAAATGGAATAAAGAGCTTTACCTTAGCAGAAGGTATCAAGGATGCAAAGGATTGCATCCTTGAAGGGATTGAAGAAATAACAAGGCCACAGATAGCACTCAAAGCTAAAAAAAGTGAAAGATATGTTTTATATATTACATTTGGTAATTCAAAAGATGAAGTTATAAGAAAGATAAATAAATTAAGAAAAATGGGATATGAAAGCATTTATCAAGACAATGTAACTTATTGGGAGTATAGATTCAATAGATTAAATTTAAATGTAGCAACAGATGAAAGTATTAATAGTATTGTAAAGAGAAGTGCCTATGTTTTTTATCTTCTACAGAATAGAGAAACAGGTGGAATTATTGCTGCACCAGAATTTGATGAAGAATTTTCAAAGTGCGGTGGATATGGATTTTCGTGGGGAAGAGATGCTGCTTTTATTACTGTTTCAATGGATAAGCTTGGTATGCATGATGAGGTTGAGAAGTTTTATAACTTTAAGTTTTCATGTCAAGAAGCAGATGGAAGTTGGAATCAAAGATATTGGACAGATGGCACATTAGCACCATCTTGGGGAATACAGATTGATGAAACTGCTTCAATAATATGGGGATTTATTAAACACTGTGAAGAAAATGAAAAATATCATCTTATTGAAAAATACAAAAAAAACCTACAAAAAGCAATTGAATTTTTACTTAAAAATATTGATGAACAAAAAGGGCTAATATTAAAAAGCTTTGACCTGTGGGAAGAAAGACAGGGAATCCATCTTTACTCAAATGCAGCAATTTATGCAGCACTTGAAGTTGCTAAAAGATATTTCTTTGAACTTACATTAGAAATTGAGATAAAGATAAAGGCATTGGTTTCACAAACATTTACTAGGTTTATTTTAAATGAACAAAATATATATGCTCGAACAGTTGATATGAGAGTTTCAAAAGAACTATATAATTTATTGGATAATGACAATAGGTATTTAGAGCCTGATGATAAATACAATATAATAAAATATTATCAAAAAGTTGACAATGTTATGGACGCAAGTATAATTGGTGCTTTTTATCCATTTATGATGATAGAAAATAATGAGGTTTTGGAAAATACAATTAAAAATATTGAAACAAGTTGCACAAGTTCATTTTCTGGCGGAATAAAGAGATACGCAAATGACACTTATGCAGGAGGAAATCCATGGATTATTACAACACTTTGGCTTGCTATATACTATAAAAAAGTAGGAAATATTGAAAGAGCAAATGAATTATTTAATTGGGCATTTAAGCATGCACAAAAAAATGGACTTTTACCTGAACAAATTGACAAATTGACAGGTCAGAGTGCTTGGGTTGTTCCGCTTGCATGGTCACATGCAATGTTTGTTTTATATCTTTATGAGTAAAAAAGTAGGGTGTTGCAAATTCGACACCCTATTTTTTTTAGACACTGTTAATATTTATCTACCATATATAACATAAAAAAACTATATTTTTAGTTTTACGCTAAGCTTTGTATTTACACCTATCAAATAAAACACATTCAAAGCATTTAGGCTGCTTTTTGGTACATGCATTCTTACAATGTATAACAATTAATGCATGGTATTCATTAAATAAATTAGAGTCTTTATCTAAGTTATCCATAAAAATCTTTTGAAGAGTATGATATTCAATATCTGGTGAATCAATAATTCCTAATCTATAAAAAAGGCGTTTTGTATAAGCATCAATAACAAAAATTGGCTTTTCTGAAGCATAAAGAATTATGCTATCTGCTGTTTCGGGGCCTATGCCTTTTATGGATAATAACTTTTCTCTTAATGTTTTTAAATCTTGATTTAAAAATTCATCAAGGTCATTGTTATATCTTTCATTTATATATGAACAGAAAAATTTAAGTCTTTCTGCTTTTTGGTTATAATAACCAGCAGGTTTTATGCATTCCTTTATAATATCTTCGGAAGTATCAATAATTTTCTCCAAAGAAAGAATATTATATTTTTTAAGATTATCAATTGCTTTTTCAACATTAGACCAGGAGGTATTTTGCGTTAAAATTGCTCCAACAATCATTTCAAACTTGCTTTGTGCAGGCCACCAATGTTGAGGGCCATAAAAATCAAACAATTTATGGTATATATCTAAAAGAAGCTTTTTCAAAAACCTTCACCACCACATTTATCAGTCGTTGTCATTCTTTACTACACTAAATTTATAAACACTTCTGTTAAAAACATTGAAAAAATCAACTGTATGGTCATCTTTTATAACAGATAAAAGGCTTAATGAAGTATTATTGTCTTTTCTTTCAACATACAAAGTAAGAACAATTAGATAACCATCAATAAATCCAGTTTTTGAGTTAGTATTACTATTTTGAGGATAAAAAACAACAGCAGCATTGATATACTTTGACTTAAGGTCAATTTTTTCAATAAAGATATCGTATAATCCTTTATCAAATATGTTAGACGATAAAATCTCATTTTTTATATATTTAATAACAGGAGTATAATAAACCATTTCAGATTCTGATACCTTGTTTTTATATTCAGATATCTTACTATATGAAACACTATTTGTGGTATTAATATATGTATTTTTATTTACAGTGTTATTTTGCACATTGCTATATCCTTTATTATTATTTGAGTTTGTAGAATTATTAATATTTCCATTGGCATTACCATTAATAGTGCTGTTAGAGTTATTTACACTATAGTTATTAGCAGCAACAATATTATTAGTGTTTTTATATATATCATCACTGCTTGAATTTTGAGTATTAGCATAATCGGGTTTTGTAATATATAATGCTTGAGATTTTTGTTCAACTTTTTTTGGTTGATTAGTTAGTACATGAAATATATAAAATGATACTAATACAAAAGCTACAATTGTTATAAATCTATTAATTGTTTTATTCAATAAAATCACCCTTCTTTTTTTAGTATATAATATTATATAATATATATCGGCAATATCATAATGAAAAAAATTTGATAAAATTGTAATGACAAAATTATAATAGAAGTATTAAAGATATATTATAAAGAATTGAAAGGATGTAATTTTTATGGCAGAAGTAAGATGTAGATTTGCACCAAGTCCAACAGGACATCTTCATATTGGTGGTGCAAGAACAGCTTTATTTAATTATTTGTTTGCAAAAAAATATAATGGAAAGTTTTTAGTTAGAATAGAGGATACAGATTTAGAAAGGTCATCTGTTGAGTCAGAAAGAGTTATTATAAACGATTTAAGATGGCTTGGAATTGAATGGGACGAAGGCATAGATGTTGATGGTGAGCACGGCCCTTATCGTTCAACCGAAAGGGTTGGTATTTATAAAAAATATATCGATGACTTACTTGAAAAAGGATTTGCATATTTTTGTTATTGTTCAGAAGAAGAGCTTGAAGCAGAGAGGCAAGAGCTTCTATCAAAAGGACAAATGCCAAGATATATGGGAAAGTGTAGAAACTTATCAAAAGAGGATAGAGAAAGGTTAGAAAAAGAAGGTAGAAAACCAACAATTAGATTTAGAGTGCCAGAAAATATGCTTTTAGTAGTTGAGGATTTGGTTCGTGGAAGGGTTGAATTTAATAGCAATGATATTGGTGACTTTGTAATAGTAAAATCTGATGGTATTCCAACATATAACTTTGCTGTTGTAATTGATGATCATCTTATGGAAATAACTCATGTAATAAGAGGAGAGGAACATCTTTCAAATACTCCAAGGCAGCTTCTTATATATAAGGCATTTAATTGGGATGAACCCAAATTTGCACATGTTTCTTTAATACTTGGTAAAGACAGGACAAAGATGAGCAAACGACATGGCTCAACTTGGGTTGAACAATATAGAGATCAAGGCTACTTAAAAGAAGGCATTATTAACTTCTTGGCATTACTTGGTTGGTCACCAAGTGAAGACATTGAGATATTTGACATGGATTACCTTATTAAAAACTTTACTTTTGATAGAGTTTCAAAAAACCCAGCAATTTTTGATTTAGATAAACTAAACTATATTAATTCACAACATATAAAGAAAACTGAAATTTCTAAGTTAGTTGAGCTTTGCATACCATATTTAATTGAAGCAGGCTTCATTAAAAAAGATGAAGTCCAATTTAAATATGCTATTATAGAAAGAATAGTAAAAATACTTTATGATGGACTTGATTATCTTTCTCAAATCAAGGAAAGAGCTGAGGTATTTTTTAACAACAATATTGAACTTGAGAATGAAGAAGCAAAAGAGGTTATGAAATGGGAACATGTTAAAACACTATTAGAAGTATTTAGAGATAAGATTGAAAAAAGTGAAATAATTACTGTTGATAGCATAAAACAAGTATTTAAAGAGATACAAAAAGAAACAGGATATAAAGGCAAAAACTTATTTATGCCAATAAGAGTTGCAATTACTGGTAAAACACATGGACCAGAATTGGTTGAGATATGCGAAATAATAGGCAAAGAAAACATACTAAACAGATTGGAATTATCAAAAACGTGGTATAATTAGATTATAAATAATACTTAAAAAGGGATGGACAATGATTAAGATATTTCAATTAATAAAAGAAGAAATGAATGTTATTGTTGAAAAGGACCCAGCTTGCAAAAGCAAGTGGGAGACCTTATTATATCCAAGCCTTTGGGCAATGATTCATTATAGAATAGCTCATTGGTTTTATGTAAGAAAGAAATTCTTTATTGCAAGATGGATTTCCCAAAGAAGCAGGAAAAAAACAGGCATTGAAATACACCCCGGTGCAAAAATAGGCAAAAGGGTTTTTATAGATCATGGAATGGGTGTAGTAATTGGCGAAACTGCAGAAATTGGTGATGATGTTTTGATTTATCAAGGTGTGACACTTGGTGGAACAGGGAAAGATAAAGGTAAAAGGCATCCTACAATTGGGAATAATGTTTCAATAGGTGCAGGTGCAAAGATTTTAGGTCCATTTAGAGTAGGAGATAATTCAAAAATAGGGGCAAACGCAGTAGTTTTACGTGAGGTTGAAAATAATTCTACTGTTGTAGGAGTTCCTGGAAGGGTTGTTGTAAAAGATAATAAACGTATTGCCACAACAAGCGAGCAATTAGACCAAGTAAGACTTCCTGACCCTATATCAATGCAGATTTGCAAGCTTGAGTCTAAGATTGAACACCTTGAGAAAAAGCTTTTAGATTACGAAAGGAGATTAAAAGAGTATGAGGCTTTACAACACTCTCACAATGAAAGAGGAGGAATTTCAGCCTCTTGAAGGAAATAAAGTTAAAATATATGTTTGCGGTCCAACTGTTTATGATTTTATCCATATTGGTAATGCAAGGCCTATGATTGTTTTTGACGTTTTAAGAAGATACCTTGAATATAAAGGCTATGAGGTAATTTTTGTTTCAAATTTTACTGATGTTGATGATAAACTAATTAAAAGAGCAAATAATGAAAATACCACTGTGCTTGATATTGCAAATAGATTTATAAATGAGTTTTATAAAGATGCTGAAAGATTAAATATAAAAAGAGCGACAATAAACCCAAGAGCTACACAAGAAATTGATGGTATGATTAAACTTATTCAAACACTTATTGATAAAGGTTATGCATATGTATCAAATAACGATGTATATTTTAGAACTAAAAAATTTGCTGAGTATGGAAAGTTATCACACAAAAATATAGAAGAGCTTTATGCAGGTGCAAGGATTGAAGTAAATGAAATAAAGGAAGACCCTTTGGATTTTGCTTTATGGAAAGGTAAAAAAGAAGGTGAAATAGCTTGGGATTCTCCATGGGGAGAAGGTAGACCAGGTTGGCATATTGAGTGTTCTGTTATGGCAATGAAATATTTAGGTGAAACAATTGATATTCATGCTGGTGGGCAAGACCTTATATTTCCTCACCATGAAAATGAAATAGCACAGAGTGAAGCAGCAACTGGAAAGCCTTTTGCAAGGTTTTGGCTTCATAACGGCTATTTAAATATAAATAATGAGAAAATGTCAAAATCATTAGGTAACTTCTTTACTGTTCGCGATATTATTGAAAAATATAAGCCTGAAGCATTAAGACTTTTTATGCTTTCAGCTCATTATAGAAAGCCTATAAACTTTAGCATTGATTTGATAGAACAAGCTGAGACTGCATTAGAAAGAATATATAATTGCTATGATAATATATTGTTTTTACTTGATAATAACACCTCTGATGTGGATGAGAATGATTTAATTTTATTAAAAGCATTAGATAGAAATAAGGCTAAATTTTTGCAAGCAATGGAAGAGGATTTGAACACTGCTGAAGCAATTGGGTATTTATTTGATTTAATTAGAGAAATTAATACCTATTCAAATAGTGTTAGCAAAAACCTCCTAAACCAAGCATTACAAATTCTAAAAGAATTATGCTCAATACTTGGTATACTCGAGCAGCATAAAAAATCAGAGGATATTCCAAATGAAATAAGAGAACTTGTAGAAAAAAGGCAAATTGCAAGGAAAAACAAGGATTTTAAAGAAGCAGATAGGATAAGAGATGAATTAAAATCAATGGGATATACTCTACTTGATACACCACAAGGGGTTAAGATAATAAGAGAATAAAAGGTTTACTAAATCATGTTATTCTTTATAATGATAACATACAAAACATTGAGGGTGCTCAAATATTTTTTTTGAGACACCCTCTCACTTTTTAATATTCAAAATCAACACATGCTCTTTCAATTCGAACATCTGAAATATATTTAGCAACTTCTAAGTGATATGGATGCTCTTGATAATCCTTTAAAGCATCAGAATTTTCAAAATCAGTAATAAGTACTAAATCATAATTTCCATATAAACCATCTTTGTTAATTCCAACTTGTAAACTAACAATTCCTGGCACGTTTTTATAAAGACTTTCTAATCTTTCTTTTGTCTCTTTGAGTAATTCTGATTTATCTTTGCCATTAAATTCATCTTTTAATTTCCACATAACAATGTGTTTAATCATTATGAACCCTCCTTCAATATTTATAACACAATGATCATTTATAATGGTAATTACTGCTTATTTATATTATAATAGGTGTAATATATTTTGGGTAGTTCAAAATTAAACAGTTTTTAGATTTGAAAGGAGCATATTTTGATGACAAAAAGTAAGGTTAGTGGATTTATACATTTAGCTGGTATTATTTTATCAATATTTGCACTTGTATTTATGGTTTATTATGCCTCTATAAAAGCAAGCGTATATCATGTTGTTGGTTTTTCAATATTTGGAGCAAGTTTAATTTTATTATATATGGCAAGTACAATATATCATTTACTTCCAGAAGGAACCAAGATAAGAGATAGAATGAGAAAAGTAGACCATATGATGATTTTTGTTTTAATAGCAGGGACTTATACCCCTATATGCTTAGTTCCGTTACATGGTATATGGGGTTTATCTTTATTAATAGCTATATGGGCAATAGCACTTGGTGGTGTTTTCCTTAAAATGTTTTTCTTTAATGCACCACGCTGGCTTTCTACAGCATTATATATTTTAATGGGATGGCTTGTTGTAATTGCATTTTATCCTCTACTTCAAAATTTACCTCTTGGAGGAGTGACATGGCTAATTATTGGAGGTATTTTTTATACAATTGGTGGGATTATATATGGTTTAAAAAAGCCTGATTTTGGACTTAAATTCTTTGGGTTTCATGAATTTTTTCATGTTTTTGTTGTTTTAGGAAGCATTTCTCATTTTATTCTAATGTTTTTCTATGTAATGAATGTTTCAATAAAATTCTGAAAATTATTAAAAATCAATAAATAAATAATAAAAAATTATGAAAAATAATCTTTTACGGTATCTGTTTGTTTTAATATAATTATTTATGTATATTTCATATTTGAATAAAAATTATATAGTAATTAATTAAAGAATAAACTTAAAAATTCAGCAAATTTATAACTTTATTTTTTGTTTATTTTTTTTGAGGGGATTGAATTGTTTGAAAAAGGTATTTATTACTATATTTATTTTTTTAACTTTATTAAATAATTTAGCCTTTGCCAATGATAGAATATTGGCTGTTGGAGATAGAGCTTATCCTCCTCTTATATATCTTGATGAAAAATTAAATCCAAGAGGATTTGACATTGAAGTTTTAAATGAAATTGAAAAAAGAACAAATATAAAGTTTGATATACTTCTTATGAATTGGGACAACGCTGTAAAAACAATGGAAAACAATGAAAATGCTATACTTATAGGAATGAGTAAAAATAACCAAAGAGAAAAAAGGTATCTATTTTCAAAACCATATCTTATTAGCAAAACGGTCATATTCACATTAAAAGATGTTTTTCATATAAATAATGTAGATGATTTAAGAGGAAGACGTATTGGTGTTCAAAGAGGTTCTTTAGCATATGAATACCTAATAAAGAATTATTCAAAGGAAAGTATTTATGCCTATGATGATTTTCCAACTGCTTTTCAGGAATTAAAAAAACGAAATATTGATGCTATTTTAGGAAATTATTATGTTGGACTTTATTATATAAACAAATATGGATATGAAAACAATATTAAAGCAATTGGCAAGCCTATTTTAGAGACAGAATATTGTTATGCTTTTAAAATGAAAAATGCAAAGTTAAAAGAAAAAATAGATAAAGCAATAGAAAGCATGCAAAAAGATGGGACAATTAAACAGATTACAGATAGTTATTTTGGTGTAGATTATTTTGAATCAGTATTAATAAGAGAAAAGATATTTTATTATGTTAAAATTGTTGCAGCAACAATTGGTTTGATATTTTTATTCTTACTAGTATTTATATATATTCTAAGAATTCGTATAAAAAAAGCTACATTAGAATTAACGAATAAGAATAAGCAGATATTAAAAGCCTATGAAGATACAATAAGAGGCTTATTTAAGGCACTTGAGAAAAAAGAAGAACATACTGCTAATCATTCAATTAATGTTAATAAATACGCTATGCAAATAGCAGAAAGATTGGATTTAAGTGAACAAGAGTTAGTAGCACTAAATTGGGGAAGCCTTTTACACGATATTGGAAAGCTTGCAATACCCGAGTATATACTTCTAAAACCAGATAAGTTGACAGATGAGGAATATAAAATAATAAAAGAGCATACTTTAGCTGGTTTTGATATTATAAAAGATATTGAATATCTAAAAGATGCAACGGTTATTATAAAATATCATCATGAAAGATATGATGGAAATGGATACCCAGAGGGATTAAAAGGAGATGAAATACCTTTTATCGCTCGAATTTGTGCAGTAGCTGACGCATATGATGCAATGACACAAAATAGACCATATAGGAAAGCAATGTTAAAAGAAGAAGCAATAACAGAGCTTATTAAAAATAGTGGAACTCAATTTGATCCAATAATAGTAGACATTTTTGTAAAAATTTTAGAGGGAGAGGCTTAAAAACCTCTCCTTTTTTGCAAAATCTTTTATATAAAAACATATAGTATAAAGATAAAATACAAAACTCCCCCAAACATCAATGCATATGGATTTATACTTTTTCTTGTTTTAACCCATATAAGATTTAATACTGCTGAAATAAAGGCAAGTATTGCCGAAACCATAGTAATTCCTTTTAAGTTCCAAGGTGTAAAAATGATACCAAAAACAACAGGAACACAGCTTTGGAATACCATAGCTCCTGTTATATTTCCAAGTGCAAGAGTATCTTTTTGTTTACCAATCCAGATTATTGAATTTAGTTTTTCTGGTAATTCTGTTGCTATTGGGGTTATTATTATTGAAAGTACTAATGCTGAAATACCTATTAAGCTTGAAACCTCTTGGACATATTCAACAAACAAATGAGCACCATAAACTATTCCTAAAAGTGCTAATACTAATTGAACTAATACCCAAAATAAATTGGTTGGGACTTTAAAGAATTTTGTTAAATAAAACTCTTCTAATTCACCATTTGATTCACATTCATCTGAAAATGTTCTTTTGATATATAGCCCATAAGATAATAAAAGAAGAATAGCAATAGTTGTTCTAATTAATGGGTGGTTATGGATAAAAGTTGTTGAAACAGCGATGCCATAGATTATTATAAAAAATGTTAAATCCCTTTCGAAAACACTCAAATCTGCATTCATCTTTGTTGTTCTTTTACCAAGTAAAGAATATACCAAAACTGCTAAACCTGTGATAAAAAATGCCAGAGTTCCTAACATAAAAGGTGCTCCTGCAATAGCTCCAATACCTACATCGTGGGAACTTTCACCTTTTGAGAATAAAATAGCAATTATAGGTATTATTGTTTCAGGAAGTGCAGTTCCAACTGCTGCTAAGATACTGCCTACAACACCTTGATTTAGGTTTAATTTATGCCCAAACCATTCAACAGCGTTTGTAAAGATTGTACATGCAAATAAAATAAAAGCTAATGAAAAAAGAAGCATAAAGATATCAGCAAACATTTAAAATATCATCTCCCTTTACATTTGTAAAAATAAAAAAGACCTTCAACATGTTTAATAAAAAACATGCTAAAAGTCTTGCACGTCCAAAAATTAGGACCTTAATTACCAGAAAAAGAAAACTTTTTCGGGACTGTTGGTAATTAAGTTTTATGTGCTACTCCCTCATAGCAAATGCAATATTTAATAAAATAATTCTATAATATCAAAATAAATAATTCAAGTATATAAAATTAATATCTATTATTAATATTTTTTCTCTGCTCCTCATGGTATACTATATTTATTACAAAATAATATCTTATAAAAGGTGATGAGTTTGTTTGACATAAAAGGGAAGCTAATTTTAGCACCAATGGCAGGTTTTACTGATAAAACATTTCGAAGTCTTTGTGCAAAATTTGGTGCTGATATTACCATAACCGAAATGATAAGTGCAAAAGGATTTTTATATGGACAGGAAAAGACAAAAGAGCTAATAACATTTTCTGAAAATGAAAAAATAAGAGGTATTCAGATATTTGGAAGTGAAATAGAGGTTATGACAAAAGCAGCAATTTTACTTGAAGATAAGTTTAAATTTGATTTTCTTGATATAAATATGGGTTGCCCAGTTCAAAAGGTAGTAAAATCAGGTGAAGGTAGTGCTTTGATGAAAAATGTAAGTTTAGCTTCCAAGATAGTTGAAAATATTGCAAAGACAATAAATAAACCTGTCTCAGTGAAGTTTAGAAAGGGATGGGATGAACAAAGTGTAAATGCAGTAGAATTTGCAAAAGCTATGCAGGAAAGTGGTGCAAGTTTTATAACAATTCATGGGAGAACAAGGAATCAGATGTATTCTGGCCATGCTGATTGGGATATTATACAAAAGGTTAAAAGCAATGTTAAAATCCCTGTTGTAGCAAATGGAGATATATTTGATGCTAAAGCTTCAAAGGAAATATATGATAAGACACATGCTGATGCAATAATGATAGCAAGAGGTAGTTTGGGTAATCCCTGGATATTTGCTCAGATAAAAGAGTATTTAAGTGAAGGGAAAATAAAAACAAATCCAACAGTATATGAAAGGTTAACAATTGCAAAAGAATTTTTTATAAGCCTTTGTGATGAAAAAGGTGAAAAGTCAGCCATTTTGGAAGCCAGAAAACATCTATCATTTTTTATAAAAGGGATTAAGGGAGCACCGAAAATTAGAAATGAATTAAATAAGATTGTCAATGCTGAAAAATTGATACAATTTTTTAATAACCTTATTAGTGAATTTGAAAATACCGATAATATTTAAGTAATATATAGTTTTTAAGGGGAAGGGCTTTGCTATGAGAAACAGTAAATTATTTTGCATAATAACAGTGATACTAGTTTTATTTATATTTAATAGCATTTATGCTGCAAATCAGAAAAATGAGTTTTATGGAATTAAGACATATAATCAGACTATTAATGCATTAAAAACATTAAATGTTGATGATATCTCTTTAAAAGCTGAAGCCTACAAATTAAAAGCACTTTCAGTATTAAATAATGTCTACAATAGCAATGAGATATTATCTAAAGAAAAATTATTATCAATTTTACTAAATATTGCAGGAAAGGAAAAAGATGCAACACTAAAAGCACAAAAATTAGAAAGTATTAGAACAAGCGGTAATAAACTTGTGACACCTTATAATGCTTTATATCTTGGCTATATTCAAGTAGCTTTTGATATGAAGGTTCTTTCAAAAAAAGAGTATCAAGAGGCTTTACAACAAGTAAAACCAAGTAAACAAGAACATGAGAAAATGACAAATGATCTTATTAAAAAAAATGAAGATACCATATTAAAAGCTGTTTATGATGGAAGACCATATTCATATGATGACTTAATTTATGTGCGTTCAGCTCCTGCAACAAGACAAGAAGCATGTTATTATATTGTATCAATATTTAATATAAAACCTGATTTATCAAGCGATATAGCTTATACATATCCAGATTATTCTGATATTGATATTAAATTTCTTCCATATATAAACACTTTGTTAAAGTTAGGAGCTTTGGTGGGAAAAGCTGATGGTAAGCTTCATCCTCAAGATAGTATAACTTTTTCTGAATTACTTTTGATTTTTGAGGATATTGATGATATTATACTTCAAGGTAAAAAAATAAAAAGTCTATCTGCTACTGTTGAAAAAATACAATATGATAAAAATAAAACAACTTATTTTTTAGAAGATACCACAGGGAATCAAGCTTCAATACTTGTGCAGCCAAAAACAGATATTGTAGTATATAATAATGGAGTACTTTCAACATCCAAGGAAATAAAGGTTAATAATGAAATTACTATTTATTACAATACAAATAATCAAATATTATTTACAACAATTGATGGCAACGTAAACCTTTCAAAAGGTTATGGCGTCTTTGACAGCTTTGATACCAAAAAAAATACCATAACAATAATAGATAAGGAAGATAGAACATTAAGTTTTGCATTTAACGATAATACAAAGATAATTGATAACCTGACAAATAAAACAATATCAATAAATGAACTAAAAAAAGGAGATATAGTTGATTATACTGCTAATAAAAACTTATTAAAGCAACTTAATATAATTAACAGTAGCCAATTTTCAGGATTACAAAGAGAAAAAGGAAAAATTACAAAAATAAAAAATAATTCTATCGATATTTCAACAGAGAATGGTATAAAAACATATAAGATTTCACAAGATGCTGACTTTATTGATAAATTAGATTACACAAAACCACTTACAATAAATGATTTTTATGAAGGGCAAGATGTTATTGTAGGTTTATTTGGCGGCTATGTTCATATGCTTAGTTCATCATTTCAATCAACCGAAGGAGAGTATGTTGCTGGAATTCTATCTGAAATAGATAATAATTTAAATTATATTGAAATTTGGGATGAAAATGGGCAAAAGAAGGTATTTAGAACATCAAAGAAAATAGGGCTCACTGTAATTAAAAATGATATAAGAAGTGATATAAACGCATTAAATCAAGGGGACCCTGTATTTCTTTATTTTAATCAAGGTTTTGTTAATTTAATTACTTCTAAAGATAACCAAGCTTCAGAAATTGCACAAGTTGTAAGCATTGTAAGAGATAAAAACAATAAAAAGCCCATAAAGGCACTTTTTAAAATAAATAACAAAGTTACACCACAAATTGATATATCAAATGTTAGATATATAAGTTCTTCAATTGAGGTAAATTATGACAAACTTAAAGAAGGACAGATTGTAAAAATAAATGGGACATTTTTTGGGAATTTTATTTATCCTTCTTCAATTGAAATAACTGAACAAAACAAAATATTTAATATATATTATGGGAATATTAGCAAAAATGGAGATAGACTCTTTTTAAGCAATTATGGGCTTGTGAGAACTAATACATTAGAAAAAGTATATACTACAAAAAACATTAGTATTTCTCCAAGCGTTATATATATAGTTGATGGTGCAATAACTGATGTTAAAAATATAAATAATAAGAAAGCAATTGTTGTTACGCAAAAAATATTTGACCAAGAATTAGTTGCGTTAATAAATGTTTCATCACAACCTTTTGATTTAACAATAGGTGAAATAAGCTCTTTCAATAAAGATAAGATAATAATTAAAGGTAAAGAGTTGAACCTAAAAAATACTACTTATTCAATCCTTGAAGATTATTTAATAAAGACAAATGTTAACACAGATGATAAAGTTATGGTTGTTTCATTAGGAAAAGATATTGCATTAATAAAATATTATTCATTTGAAGAACAAGGGTTATTGTTAAGAGGAACTATTGAAGATATAAAGGAATTAGAATGGTTTAGACTAAAAACCTATTCAACCTTTGATAAAGATAATGGCTGGGTATTTTCTAATATTCCTATTGTTTTGCAATATGATACACAAACTCTTTTTACTGATTTTGCTGGTATAAATGATATAAAGGATTTTAAAGACTATAAAGGTAAAAATATCTATGTCCTTACAGATGGGAAAAAAGCAAATACAATTATAAATGCAGATTTTGGTGGATACATAGTATCTGCGACTTTTGGTAGGGAAAATATATTAGAAAATCCGCAATATTATGAACCATTTATTCAAGCATGGTATAAATTTGATGCTCAAAAAACCCTTGATGATACAAATGCTATATATATAAAAAATGGTAATTTAACATACCAAAAACCTGAATATGGAGATAATCTAATATTATTAATTCCTAAACAGAATTGGGATATTTCAAACTCAAAAATTACACCTGTAATAGTAATAATAAATAACTAATATAAAGGGTGACTTTAGAAATGAAAAGGCTATTTTTATTTATTGTTTTATTAGCCATATTATTTACTAATACAGTTTTTGCAGAGGAAGGTTATTTGGGATATGAAGGAGGGCTTTCTACATATAAGGATGTAGACCCTAAAAAAACAAAAATTGATTATTATGAGTATTCTTTTGTAACTGGAAAGCCTGTATTATTGACTGGAACAGTTGATGTAAAGATTAAATCAACAAAAACTCAGGATAGTCTTTCTTATTCTTATGATTTATCAGATGATACGGGGAAAATAACTATAAAAAGAAGTGTAAAATTATCAGGCAAAACAACAACACAACCAAATGGTAGCTTATCTAAAGATTATAAAGTTACTGGTTATACTGAGAACTTAACTGTTAATGGAAGTGTATATAAATTAAATAGTTGGTCTTTTTCAAAATCAAGTGCTGTTGATTTAAATGTTTCAGTAAACTTTTTTCAGGGTGAATGGAATTTAGAAAAAAAATATGATAAAGGCCTTATTATTACCTCTTCAGGTGAAAACTATGGTTATTATGGATATTGGGGTAATGGTGAATTTCAAAAGATAAGAACAACAATACAAACATCTACTTGGGAAGGCTATATTGATCAAAATATAACACTTGTTCAAAAAATACTTTTGGAATTTAAAGATAATAATACACCATCAAGTATTAATGGAACTTATACATTAAAATCTAAAATAGAAGGTTCTATTGATATAAATTACGATTTACCATTGATATCAACAAAAACAAATACACCAACAAGTTTAAGGGTTAGAGATAAAATAACAAAAAAGATTGATAAATCACCAATAATAAATATGTCGGTTATTCCTTACTTGCCAAAGCTAAAGGGCTATATATATGAAAATGCCATAAATACAGCTTTTGCTTTTGGTGGCTTTGATAAACCAGAAAGCTTTGTTCCAAATGAATATATAACAAGGGGGGAATTTTCAAAGCTATTAATGCAATTATTAAATACCTACTCAACATATTACAACCCAAAAACAACAAGAAAAGTGGCTATTTTTAAAGATGTTCCTACTAACCATCCTTACTATGGATATATTTATGCAGTCAATAAAGCAAATCTTATGCAAGGAAAGGGAAGTAATACTTTTAAACCTGATGATTACATAACAAATGTCGAAGCAGCATATGTAATCTCCAAAGCTCTTGGATTTAACAAAAAAATTAATACTGCAGCAAACATTACTCCTTTTATAGATGATCAAAAAATACCTTCATGGGCAAAGGATTCAATTTATTTATTAAAGCAGTCAGATATATTACTAAGTAATGAATCAAACCAGTTTTTACCCAATGATAAACTTACTAAAGGGCAAGCAGCACAGTTATTATTAAATCTAATTAATTATCTAAGGCAAGGGATAGCAGATAGCTATATCAACTTAACTATATTTCATAATGAATAATGGAGGTAAGAAAATATGAACAAAATAAAGATAAAGAGAACAATAATTATAGCATTTTTAATTGCAATACTTATTGCAACACCTGTTTACTCACAAATTGGTTACGTTATATCACTTGAACAACTAACACAAGAAAAGGTAGATTACATTAAAACAATATTATCGATGGTTAAAGGCTATTACATAAAGGATTTAACCTATGATGAATTAATTGATAGCATGTTTGATGGGCTTTTTAAAAACCTTGACAAATATTCAGCATATATGAAACCACAAGAAGCAAATGAGTTTACTCAAAGTGTAAATGGAGAGATTTATGGAATAGGTGTTCAGATAGAACAACAAGATGATAACATTGTTGTAATAGCTGTTTTTGATAATACACCTGCAAAAGAAGCTGGTATAAAAGTTGGAGATAAGATAATAGCTGTTAATGGAGAAAGTTTAATAGGGAAAGATGTAAATTATGCTGCAAGTAAGATAAGAGGATTAGTTGATACAACTGTCACTGTTGATGTACTAAGGGATGGTTCAACTTATAGCTTTACAATGATAAGAAGAAAAATTAAGATACCTGTTGTAGAATATAAAATTATTGACAACAAGATTGGGTATATAAAACTATCTCAGTTTACACAAAATTCATCAGTTGATGTAAAAAATGCTTTAAATGAATTTGATAAGAAGAATATACGAAAGGTAATATTTGATGTTAGAAATAATCCAGGAGGTTATTTGGATGAAGTTGTAAAAATGGCTGAATACTTTGTGCCCGAAGGACCAATTGTTACAATTGAGTATAGAGGTAGCAAAGATGAATACAAGTCAAAGAATAAATTTCCAAAATATAGAGTTGCTGTTTTAGCAAATGAATCAAGTGCTTCTGCATCAGAGATATTTGCTCAAGCAATAAAAGATACTGGCGTTGGAGTAGTAATTGGTAACAAAACATATGGAAAAGGAACTGTTCAGGTTACTATTCCTGTAAACAAGCCAGGATATATGGTAAAACTTACAGTAGCTAAATATAAATCACCAAAAGGATATTATGTAGATGGCAAAGGTGTGCAACCTAACATTGTTGTAAATGATGATTCTTTAAAAGATTATGGACCAGATAAGATACTTCCATTATCAGCAAAGAATAGATACAAAAAAGGAGATACATCGTTAGAAATATTAGCTGCTCAGCAACGATTGTATTATTTAGGATATACTAAAACATTATCAACAACATTAGATACTGTAACTTTTGAAGCTATAAAGAAATTCCAGAAAGATAATAAACTTACTGTATATGGTGGACTTGATATCTCAACACAAAAGAAGCTTATTGAAAAATTCAATGAATTTTTAAAAGCTAAGTATGTAGATAAACAATTAAATGAAGCAATTAATTATCTTAACAAAAATTAAAATAAAAAATTTATTTTTATTGAAAATAACTCTGCATAATCATAAAATATAATTATTGAAGTATCATTTATACGAAAGGAAAGGTTTTTTATGAGATTTAGCACAGATATTGGTATAGATTTAGGTACAGCAACAGTTCTTGTTTATGTTAAGGGTAAAGGCATTGTTCTTAAAGAACCATCGGTTGTTGCTATTGAACAATCAACAAGACAAGTGCTAGCTGTTGGTGAAGAAGCAAGAAGAATGATAGGTAGAACACCTGGTAATATAATTGCAATAAGACCTTTAAGAGATGGCGTAATATCAGATTATGAAGTAACAGAAGCAATGCTTAAATATTTCCTTGGCAAAGTATTAGGGAAAAGGGTATGGTTTAAACCAAGAGTTGTTGTTTGTGTTCCATCAGGAGTTACTGAGGTTGAAAAAAGAGCTGTTTTAGATGCAACTTATGAAGCAGGTGCTAAAAATACATTTTTGATAGAAGAACCAATTGCTGCTGCAATAGGAGCAGGCCTCGATATATCAAAACCAGTTGGAAGTATGGTTATCGACATAGGTGGAGGAACAACAGATATTGCAGTAATATCTTTAGGTGGTTCTGTAGTTTCAGAATCAATAAAAGTTGCAGGGGATAAATTTGATGATGCAATTATCCGATATATAAGAAAGAAACATAATGTTGCTATTGGTGAAAGAACAGCAGAAGAATTAAAAATAAATATTGGTTGTGCCTATAAAAAACCAAAAATGGAAACGATGGATGTTAGAGGCAGAAGCCTTTTAACAGGGTTGCCAAAAATAATTTCAGTAACATCAGATGAAATGCTTTTAGCTTTAGATGAGCCAGTATCAAGTATAGCTGAAGCAGTTCATAGAGTATTAGAAAATACTCCACCAGAGCTTGCTGCAGACATTACTTCAACTGGTATTGTTATGACTGGCGGAGGAAGCTTGCTATGGGGGCTTGACAAACTAATATCAGAAAGAACAGGAATAAATGTGAGAGTAGCAGATGATCCTGTTTCATGCGTTGCCTTAGGTACTGGTAAGGCACTTGAAAGTTTAGATTTTTTGGCCTCTTCGTTAATAAAAGATCCAAGAGTTAGATAAATGAGGGGATAATATGATTAGAGGGATTTATACATCAGCAAGTGGAATGATATTAAACCAAAAGGTTATGGATATTACAGCAAACAATATGGCAAATGTTGATACAACAGGTTACAAAAAAGACATAGCACAGATTGAAAGTTTTTCAAAGATACTTGCAAAAAGAATAAATGATAGAACTATTGATTCTCCAGATGGATCTATTGGTTATATGTCATTAGGTGCTGATGTATCACGTATTTATACAGATACTTCTGAAGGGTTACTCAAAAAAACTGATCAACCATTAGAACTTGCAATTAAAGGAGAAGGATTTTTTACAGTAGAAAAGATAAACCCACAAACAAATACTGCAGAAAGATTTTTGACACGAAATGGTGCATTTACATTAAACCAAAATGGCGAACTTGTTACATTGGATGGATACAGGGTTTTGGGCCAAAACGGTAGTATAAAGTTAAATAGTACTTCTAACATTAGAATTGATAAACAAGGTAATATTTATCAAAATAATCAATTGGTTGATAAATTGCTTATTATAAATATTGATAGTAAAGAAAGTCTTGCTAAAGTGGGTAATAATCTTTTTATGATAAATGGGAATGCAAATCCAGTGCAATTTTCTGGAGAAGTTTTACAAGGGTATCTTGAAGGCTCAAATGTTAATGCTATTCAAGAGATGGTAAATATGATTAGCTTATTAAGAAATTATGAAAGTAATCAAAAAGCTTTTACAATACAAGATGAAACACTTCAAAAAGCAGTAAATGAAATTGCAAGAAAATAAACTTAAGGAGGAAGTATAAAAAATGATGAGAGCATTGTACTCAGCAGCATTAGGAATGAAAGCTCAGCAGACAAATGTAGATATTGTTTCAAATAATCTTGCTAATGTTAATACAATTTCATTTAAAAAAGACAAGGCTGAGTTTAAAGATTTACTTTATGAAACTTTATCACGTGCTGATGTTGTTGCAGGTGATGGTAAGCCAGTGAATCTTCAAATAGGCCATGGAACAACTATTTCTGCAATTTCAAAAAACTTTACTGAAGGTAACTTGGAAAGAACAGAAAATCCTTTAGATTTAGCTATACAAGGAGAAGGATTTTTTGTAGTTTCAACTCCAAATGGACCTAAATACACACGAGATGGTTCTTTTAAGGTTTCAAATGCAGATGGACAAATAAAACTTGTAACCTCGGAAGGTTATTCTGTTTTAGCAGAAGGAGATACAGAAATTGTTTTGCCAGAAACTGCTATATCAAGCATCAATATTGACGAAACAGGTAGAATAACATATAAGGATGCAGATGGAAACATTCAGGATTCCGGCTTGAAAATTAAAGTTGTAAAGTTTATAAACCCACAAGGATTATTGGCTGAAGGGAAAAATCTTTATTCACCTTCTGCAGCATCTGGTGAAGCTGTTTCTGAAGAAGAATCAGAAGGCGTAAAGAGTCGGATATTACAAGGATTTTTAGAGATGTCTAATGTACAGGTAGTTGAGGAAATGGTAAAACTTATTGTTGCTCAAAGAGCTTATGAAATAAATTCAAAAGCAATACAAACTGCTGATGATATGCTTTCTATGGCAAATAATCTAAAAAGATAAGAGGGATAATGAATGAATAACATTAATGCTGTTGGGAGCAATCTCTCGAACTTTGATACATCTATACTTGAAAAAGCATACAATGAAAAAGACAAAGAAAAATTAAAAGATCTTTGTAATCAATTTGAAAGTTTGTTGTTATCACAGGTTTTTAAAGAAATGAGGCAATCAATACCCAAATCTGATTTAATCAAAACTGGTATTGCTGATGATATTTTTAATGAAATGTTTATTGATGAGGTTTCTCAAAAATCTTCCGAACAAGGTGGAATTGGTCTAAGTAAAATGCTATATGATGCAATGGTAAGACGACTAGATAATCAATATAAGATTAAGTAAAATATATGTTTATTTTTTTGGATGTTATAACTTACCATAAAATTTAAAAAATAGAAGCAGGGTACTAGTACCCTGCTTTCTTATTTGATTTTGTATTTTTTAAGTTTCTTTTCGAGCTGGTTAACTAATTCTTGTAAAGATGAAGCAGAATACTTCATTTCGGAGATTGCATTCAATTGGCTTTCTGTTGTTGCTGCCACTTCTTGAGACGCTGCTGCAGTTTCTTGAGAAACAGAAGATATTGATTCAATAGATTTTATAACAGCATTTCTTGCTTCTTCCATTCGCTTTAGGGTTGAATCTACAACCTCAATTTTATTTACAATATTATTTATTTCTTCTGAGATGCTCATAAATGCCTTTTCGGTTTGGTTAACAGCACTTTTTTGTTCATCAGCAGCTGCTTTTATATCGTCAATAATCTTTATAGTATTATCAGTTTCCTCAACAATTACCTCAACAATTGTATTTATTTCATCAGCCGCTTTCTTACTTTGATCTGCAAGTTTTCTTACCTCATCAGCAACAACTGCAAAACCTTTTCCTGCTTCACCTGCTCTTGCAGCTTCAATTGCTGCATTTAATGCAAGAAGATTTGTTTGCTCAGCTATTGTATTTATTGTTTCAACAAATTTTGTAATTTCTTTTATCTTATCTGTAAATGACTGAACAACTTCTGTAACCTTTTGAGCAGTATTTGAACTAATTTCAGATTTTTCTCTAAGGATGCTTATTGTATCAACACCTTGATTATTTAAAACTTCAATCTTATTTGTTTCATTAATAACTGTATTATAACTTTCTGAAACAGCATTTATTTGTTCAGAAAGATTATTTACAAGTATAACGCCTTGCTGAGCTTCTTCTGCTTGTTGAGATGCTCCTTTTGCAATTTCATCAATAGTTTTTGAGATTTCCTCAACAGCCGATGATGCATCTTGGGCAGTTTTAGTAACTTTATTTGATGCACCAATTATAGCATTTGATAAATTAAAAAACTCTTCAATTAAACTCTTTATATCTGACAAAACAATATTTACACCTGAAGCAACTCTTTGAATATTTCCAAATTCTTTTGAAGATAATAGTTTGCTATAATCACCATTTTTTATCAATTCAACATCTTTTTCTAATTTTTCAATTAATTTATTTAACTGAATACCAGCAACAATTACTGAAATAACAATTGCAAAAAGAAATGATAAAGTAGCAACAACAATTGATATAAATTTGAAGTTTTTTGGCATTAAAAAGCCAAGTAGAGTGTCAATAACAATAATACAACCAATGACAACATATGTAAGATTAATACCACCAGTTTTTTGACTGTTCTGATTATTATTAGCCATACTTCAATCCTCCAGTTTAAATGAGTTTATTAATATTATTATAATATAAAATTCGACTATTTTGTCAAAAATCCTTTATAAAATGTCTTAATAAAAACAATATGTTTAAACACTAAGAAAAAAAACAATAATTAATAATGAAAATTTTATATTGAGTTAAGGAGAGTAGAGATGCCAAAATATTTGATTGAAGGTGGGAGAAAATTAAGTGGTTCAATAAGACTGCATGGAGCAAAAAATGCAATTCTTCCAATAATGGCTGCAGCAATATTATCAGATAAGCCAATACTTATTGAAGATGTTTTACCGCTTGAAGATATAAAGGTATTAAATAACATTATGGAAATAATAGGCGTAAATACAAAATTAGATGAGACCAGTAGTACAATTCAAATACAAAATTTAGGTATTAAAAACACAAATGTTAGTACTCAATTAGTAAATAAATTAAGAGCCTCTATTTTATTGCTTGGTAGTATACTTGCAAGAGAAAAAAAGGTTTCGATTGTACTTCCTGGTGGGTGCAATATTGGAGCAAGGCCAATTGATTTGCACATTAAAGGATTAAGTCTTTTAGGTGCAGAAATAAAGATTAATCAAGGGATTATAGAAGCAAAAGCCAAAAAGTTAAGAGGAAATAAAATTTATCTTGATTTTCCTTCAGTTGGGGCAACAGAAAATATAATGATAGCTGCAACGTATGCTGAGGGTGAAACCATAATAGAAAATGCAGCAACAGAGCCTGAGATTGTTTGTCTTGCTAATTTTCTGAATACATTAGGTGCAAAAATTTGGGGTGCAGGCACAGACACAATAAGAATAATTGGTGTTGACAGTTTAAACGGTGGAACATTTGCACCAATACCTGATAGAATTGAAGCAGGAACATATATGGCATTGGTTTCAGCAACTGGAGGAAATATTAGAATAGAAAATGTAATAATAGATCATATAAGATCAATTATTGCAAAATTGAGTGAATGTGGTGTCAAAGTAACTGAAGGTGAAAACTATGTTGTTGTGAATGCACAGGAAAAACTAAAGGCAACAGACATAAAAACATTACCTTATCCGGGATTTCCCACTGACATGCAAGCACAAATAATGGCAATGTTAACATGTGCTAAAGGAACAAGTATGATAATAGAAACAATATTTGAGAACAGATATCAACACGCTTGTGAACTTGTGAAAATGGGTGCTAATATAAAAATTGATGGTAGAGTAGCTATTGTAGAAGGAGTAAAAAAGTTATCAGGCACAAATGTAAAGGCACAAGATTTACGAGGTGGAGCAGCACTTGTAATAGCAGGCCTTATTGCTGATGGAATAACTGAGGTGGATGAAATTAATCATATTGATAGAGGCTATTATAATATGGACAAGATAATAAATAGTATTGGAGGTAAGATAGAAAGAATTGACTAGTCGATTAATTTTTTTTATAATTAATATGCAAATGCAAATAATTTGCAAATGGGGTTAATTATAATGAATAATATACAAAAAAATGATATTGATAAAATTCTAAAACAATATGATTTAAAGGTTACAACAAAAAGGATTTATGTTTTATTTGAATTTTTGAATAACAATAAAAGTATTAGTGCTGAAGAAGTTTATATTAATTTAAACTCTAAAGGTATAAAGATTAATTTGGCAACTGTTTATAGAATAATTGAAATATTTGTTCAAAAAGGACTATTGGTTAAAAGTTGTATTGTTGATAGAAAATGCTTATACCATATCAAAGATAAAGAACATTATCATTTTTTTGTTTGTATTAAATGTAATAAAAAAAGTGAAATAAATCAATGTTTTATTGAGGAGATTGAAATGAGCCTTAAACAAAAAAATTACACTGTTTTATCTCATAATATGGAAATATATGGCATATGTGATTTGTGTGGAGGTAGCAATAATGAAGATTAGAAAATTTTTTATCATTTCTTTCTTATTAATTTTTAGTTTAATATTTACGTCTTGTAAACAACAGACAACACAAAAAAGTATATGGACAACAATATACCCTATTTATTCTATAACAAAGATTATTGCTCAAGATAAAATAGAAGTATACAAGGTTATAAAAGATGGTGCTGAGGTTCATTCATTTGAGCCAACAACAAAAGACATTGCAAAAATGTCAGATTCTCTTGGTGTTTTTTATATAGGACTAATTGATGATTGGGCAAAAAAATCTTTAGATGGAACCCAAACAAAGGTCTATAAAGTATCAAAAGGTATTGATATTCAAAACTATGATCCACATATATGGAATTCACCAAAAAATGCGATTATTTTAGCAAAAAACATTAAAGATGCCTTATCACAAATTGATAAAGATAATGCCTTATTCTATCAAAAGAATTTTTACAAATTTCAAAAAGAAATGTTATCTATTGATAAAGAGTTAAAAAAAATATCTTTAAAAGCAAAAAATAAAGTTTTTTTAATATCTCATCCTTCTTTTGGATATTTGGCAAATGAGTATAATTTAGTTCAATATTCAATTACAGGATTAAACGAAGAAGAAGAACCTTCTCCTGCTAAAATTAGAGAGATTATTAAATTAATAAAACAAAAGAATATTAGGTATCTTTTATATGATCCAAACGAAAATATTAATATCATAAAGCCTATTATTAATGAAACAAAGATAAAGACAGTAGAAGTTTATGGAATGGGTGTTAGCTCTTCTGATATGTCAAAAAATCAAACATATATTGGTTTAATGAAAAAAAATCTTTTGGCAATTAAGAAAGCATTGCTTGAGTAAGGGAGTATATTATATGATAATGATTAAAAATGTTTCCTATGATATTGGTGAAAAGAGGATACTTAATGAAATTTCTGTGGATATAAAGGATGGGAGATTCACAGCTATTGTTGGCCCCAATGGTTCTGGTAAAAGTACTCTGTTAAATATAATAGCTGGCATTTATAAACCTACAAAAGGCCAAGTAATAATTTTTGACAAGAGAGAATTATCAAAAAAGGATAGAGTGAAAATCTCATATGTTCAGCAAAAAGCTACCAGTTTTAACATGTCATTTCCTATAAGCGTGTTAGAAGCAACATTACTTGGTTTGGTACCTAAGAAAAAATTATTCCAAAGATATAGTAAAAATGATATTGAAAAAGCAAAAGAAATACTTGAAATGTTAGAACTATACCAATATAAAGATAAATCCTTAGGTAAATTATCAGGAGGTCAACAACAAAGAGTGTTTATTGCAAGAGCATTAATTTCAGAACCTCAACTACTTTTATTAGATGAACCAACTGTAGGAATAGATTCAAAATCAGAGGAGATTCTATATAGTATTCTTGCAAAGATTAAAGAAAAAGGGACAACAATAGTTATGGTAACACATGATATCTTCGCAGTTACGAAAAATGCTGATGAAGTAATTTGTATGGGGGAAGGGCAGATATATACAGCGTGCAGTATAAATGATTTTTCTCCTTCAAAGTATGAAAAACTCTATAAATATGATGTTAAAAAGCTATCACATAAACATTCACATTACCATGTAAAAAAGGATGATTAAATATGTTAAGTTATGCATTTATGCAAAGGGCATTATTAGCTGGATTTTTTATTTCAATTATAGCTCCATTTATTGGTTCGTTTACAACACTAAAAAGGTTCTCTCAGATTGGTGATTCATTATCACATACTGCAATAGTAGGTGTCGCAGCTTCATTATTGCTAAGCATAAATCCAATTATAGGGTCAATAATAGCAACAATAATATTTTCTTTACTTCTTTATTATATAAAAGGCAAATTCATAAGATATGCTGAGATTTCATTATCATTAGTTTCTGTAATTGCACTTGCTTTAGCTTCAGTATTATTTGGTATTATGAAAAGTTCAGCAAATGTAATGAGTTTTCTTTTTGGAAGTATTGTCTTAGTGAATTGGATTGATGTGGCAGTTATTGTAACCATATCAATAATATCTTTTGTTATTTTATTTGGACTCAAGAATAAGCTTTTGTACACAACTTTTGATGAGATAGGAGCTAAGGTTTCTGGAATAAATACAGAATTTTTTGAAATTGTTCTAAACATTTTAACAGCACTAATTATTGCAGTATCAGTTAGAATTATTGGAGGGCTTTTAATCTCAGCTTTACTTGTATTTCCAGTTGCAATATCAATGCAGATTGCATCAAATTTCAAAAGGCTTTTGATTTTTTCTACAATTACATCAATAGTAAGCGTTTTATCAGGGATTATTCTCTCTTATTATTTTGATATACCACCAGGTGGAAGTATTATACTAGTTTTTATTGCAATTTCAATAATTATCGAAATATATAAAAAGCTTATTAGAAAGGAATAATAATATGAAAAAATTTGATTCAAAAGGATTTATAACAGGTTTTATAATTGTTTTTATTATCAGTATTTTATTTTATTTTTTAAGTTTTTATATAAAGTCCTCAATTTTAATTTATGTGTTTGCATTTATAATTTTATTTATTTCAATTTTTGCAGCATTAAAACCATAAAAAAACCTCTTCTAAATAGATAGAGGTTTTTGTAAACAAATACTATTAATAATATCTTAATACAATATATATTGTTGATATAATTATTGATATTAGCATTACTGGAAATCCAATCTTTAAATATTTACCAAATGAAATATTAATACCTTCTTCTTTAAGCATGCCAATTGTAACTACATTAGCAGAAGCACCAATTGAAGTTCCATTGCCGCCAAGGCAAGCACCTAAGGCAAGAGCCCACCAAAATGGATAAATGTCCATTCCAGATATCTCACCAGTTATCTTGATAAGAGGAATCATAGTTGCAGTAAAGGGTATATTGTCCAAAAAAGCAGAGGCAATTGCTGCTAACCATAATATAGATATTGCAGTAACAATTTCATTTCCATTAGTAATACTTAGCAATTTTTCTGCTAACATCTTAATAACTCCAGTCTCTTCTAATGCACCTACCATTACAAATAAACCTATAAAAAAGAAAATTGTTTCCCATTCAACCTCTTTAAATATTTTAACTGGTTCAAAACCACTTAAAATCATTAGTAATGCTGCAGCAAATAATGCTATTGTGGCACTTTCTAAATGTATTTGGCTGTGAAAAATAAAACCTAATATTGCTATAAAAAGAACAAATAATGATTTTATTAACAATTTATTATCTTTTATTAGATTATCTTCTGATAAGCCTTCTAACAACTGACTATTAGATTTTGATTTCTTAAGGTCATTTTTATAAATTAATGAGAAAATAAAAATGGTGACAATCAATATAAATATTGATATTAGGCTAAGGTTATTTGCAAATTCAATAAAATCAAGTTTTACTTGACTTCCAATTAATATATTTGGTGGGTCACCAATCATTGTTGCAGTTCCACCAATATTTGATGCAAAAATAACTGTAATTGCTAATGGAATTGGGTTAATATTTAGTTTACGTGCAATATAAATCATAACAGGGGTAATTAATAAAACTGTTGTTACATTATCTAAAAAAGCTGAAAAAAAGGCAGTTATAATTGATAAGAGAACCATAATAACAATAGGGTTACCTTTTGAAATTTTTGCTGATTTAACTGCTAAATATTCAAAAAGACCTGATTCTTTTAATATTCCTACTACTATCATCATACCTATTAAGAAAAAAATGGTATTAAAATCTATATACTCTTCAATAGCTTTCTCTTGACTTACAATTCCTAATGCAATCATTAATACAGCTCCAAATATTGCAATAGCAGCTTTATTTACTTTTTCAGTGGCAATAAAAATATAGATAATAACAAAAATGACACTTGCTAAAACATAACTTTGCACATCAGCACCTCCAAATAAATTAGTAAACAAATAAAATAAGAAAAATTCTTGAATGTATGTTGAATATTTATTATTTATTTGATATACTTATATCATAAAATTGAATAAACTGTCAACAAGCTGAATTCCTGCAAAACGGACAGGATACGGGGGAACCAAATTTAGGGGTGAATCGGTTTTTATACCGTAGGGCTAAATTCCTTTCGGCCCGAATCCGTCAGCTAACCTCGGAAGCTTTGGAAGGAAAGGAGGGTGTAGTATACCTATTTTTGCCTTTAAAGCGACCGGGTTCGGTCGCTTTTTTTTTAACGCATAGGAAATTATATACAGTATAGTTTTAAAAATTTAATACAATTTCGGTATATGCATTTCAAAAAAGTCAACCTTAATTTTAATCTTTTATGAAAATGGAAGACTTTTTTATTATCTTAGGAGGTGAATTATGAATGATTAAGAATGAAGTTGAAAGTAGATTTTATAGACTCAAAGCAGAGATAGATGACTATCTAAGTATAGTAAATAAAATTAAAACAGGTCTAGATGAAAAAGATAAAATTGAATATCAAAAAAGAAAGATACTAAAATTACTTGGTGCAACACAGAATGATTGGTCAAATTACAAATGGCAAATAGCTAATAGATTTTCAAACCCTCATAGCTTTAAGGACATAATTGGTTTAAATACGCAGGAAGTGATTGATATAGAAAATGTATCAAAAAGATATAGATTTGCAGTATCACCATATTATTTATCATTAATTGAACCTAATAATGAGAACTGCCCAATTAGAATGCAATCTATTCCAAGTATTAAAGAACTTAATGATGAGGGCGAGCTAGATCCAATGAATGAGGCTGAAACATCTCCAACCGAGATTATTACTCAAAGGTATCCTGATAGGTTAATTGTAAAAGTTACAAATGTTTGTGGAATGTTTTGTAGATTTTGTCAACGTAGAAGACTAATTGGTGAGATAGATAAACATGCGTCAAAAGAAAGTATTATTGAAGCTATTGAATACATTAGACAAAACAAAAACATAAGAGATGTATTAATTACTGGTGGTGATTCGTTTTTATTATCAGACTCAGAGATAGAATGGATTTTAAAAGAGCTTAGAAGTATAAAACATGTTGAAATAATTAGATTTGGGACAAGAACACCTGTAACTTTGCCACAAAGAATAACAAATGAGCTTGTTAGTATTCTCAATAAATATCATCCGATATATGTAAATACTCACTTCAATCATCCAAAAGAAATAACACAGGATTCACAAAGAGCAATTGAAATGCTTGCTGATGCTGGAATTCCACTAGGTAATCAGATGGTTTTGTTAAAAGGAATAAACAATGATAATTTCATTGTTAGAAAACTCAATCAGGAGCTTTTGAAAATTAGAGTTAAGCCATATTATATATTTCATCCAAAAAGGGTTAAAGGAACATCACATTTTTGGCTTTCTATTCAAGAAGGACTAGAAATTATGGAAAGTTTAAGAGGCAGGACATCTGGTATGGCTGTTCCTACCTATATATTAAATGCACCAAAAGGTATGGGAAAAACACCACTTCTACCAAATTATCTACTATATATAGGCAAAGGTAGAGCAGTTTTAAGAAATTGGCAGGGAAAGATGTTTGAAATTGAGAACTGAAAAATTGAGATTATTAATTAAGAAAGGATGTTAAGATATGAATGTCAAATTTAATAAAAAAACTAAGATGCTTGAGATTGAATATCAGTTTAGAGAAGTAACTGAACCTAATTTGTTTAGAAATATATATCCTTATAATGAGGTTCCAAGACTTGTTTTTAATCATAGAAATGTTCCAATGAATATACCAGATAGACTATATATTACTGATACAACATTTAGAGATGGTCAACAAGCAAGATCACCATATACTGTAGAACAGATCTGTAGAATTTATGATTATCTACATGAACTTGATAATGGTAGTGGTATCATTTTGCATACAGAGTTTTTTGTTTATTCAAAACAGGATAGAGAAGCTGTCATTAAATGTCTAGAAAAAGGCTATGATTTTCCAAAGGTTACTGCATGGATTAGAGCAAAAAAGGAGGATTTTGAGTTAGCAAAAGATATTGGAATAAAAGAAACAGGAATATTAGTTTCATGTTCAGATTATCACATTTTCAAGAAACTTAAAATGACCAGAAGTGAAGCAATAAAGACTTATCTTTCTGTTGTATCTCAAGCAATGGAGGCTGGAATAACCCCTAGATGTCACTTTGAGGATATAACTAGAGCAGATTTTTATGGGTTTGTGCTACCCTTTATTAATGAACTTATGAATCTTTCAAAACAATCAGGAGTTCCAGTAAAGATTAGAGCTTGTGATACCTTAGGATTGGGTTCTCCTATACCTGGAGTATCTATGCCAAGAAGTGTTCCTCAAATAATATATGGCCTAGTAAATTATGGTGAGGTTCCATCCGAACATTTAGAATGGCATGGACATAATGATTTTCATAAAGCTGTTATAAATTCAACAATGGCGTGGTTATATGGAGCTTCTATGGTTAACACATCTATATTTGGCATTGGTGAAAGAACAGGTAACACACCACTTGAAGCAATGGTTATGGAATATATTCAATTAAGAGGAAGTTCTGACGGTATGAATGTTAAGGTAATAACAGAAATTGCTGAATACTTTCAGAAAGAATTAGGATATCAAATACCACCTATGACTCCATTTGTAGGTGAAAACTTTAATGCTACAAGAGCTGGTATACATGCAGATGGAATTCTTAAAGACGAGGAGATATATAATATTTTTGATACAACAACTCTACTTGGGAAACCACCCAAAGTTATTGTAGATGCTTACTCTGGACTTGCAGGTATAGCAGCATGGCTTACACAGTATTATAAGACAAAAGGAATAGATGCTATTGTTGATAAAAAAGACCCTATTGTATTAAAGCTAAAAGAGTGGGTTGATGAACAGTATAAAAATGGGAGAACCACTGCCATAAGTGATGAAGAACTTGACAGTCAATTAAATAGTATTGTTGAAAAAAAAGATAATTATTATTTATAAATACAATATGCATGAGAATAAAAGTACAAATGCAATTCTAAACAATAATTATTGCAAAAAAATATATTTTTAATAGGAATATGATAGTATACAAGCTATATATATTTTTGCTTAAAAAATATTTTTGCAGGATATTGACAATGATTATGCAATTTGATATTATTATAATTGCTAATATATAAATGAGGTTTTGGAAATGACCAAAGGGCAGATAGAAGCTAAGATTAGTGAAGTAGTTAGCAAATTTGAGATTGAATATATGGGAAGAGGTCCTAAACAGATTAAGACTATGATATGTGAGGATACAATAATCATTAGGCTGGTTAGGTTCCTAAGCCCTGCTGAAAAATCATTATCAACACTCAATGATGGAGCAGAGTTATTAAAGAGATTTAGGTATTCACTATTCGAATTGGCAAAAGATAGGTTAAAAGAGATGTTAGAAGAAATTATAGGTGCAAGAATAACAAACATTTATTCTGATTTAAACACTACAAGTGGTGAAAAAGTGATTATTGTAACACTTGATAGGAATTATGACAAAGAAATTAAATAAATGGCAGATTGACCAAAAGGCACATTGCCAGTTGGTAAATAAGCCGCTATCTATAAGAGTGCAAATGCATTCTTTATATGATAGCGGCTTTTTTATTATCCATTAAAGGAATGGTGAAAATGTATATTGATTGTATTTCGTTTAACTACAAGAAAACAATCACTAAGAACTTTGAGAATGTAAAAAGCCTTGTTTTAAGTAAAGAATTTTTTAGTCATACCATATCTTTCTGTGAAAGTATTTGCCAATATGATAATGAACTTGCATTTTTTCTAACCAAATATTTTACAATAGATGGATATATTGAAAGTTGCTTAGTACCGTTGCTGTTACTTGATTTATTCAATAAAAATACTTCGATTATTAAAAAATACTATTCGGATGATATTTTTACAGAAGGATTAATCAAATATCTAAGAAAGTTCTATTATTATTGTTTGAATCAAATATCAACCATGAACAATAGCAATCAAAAAATTTGTGATATAAATGACCAGTTAGTTGATATTAAATTTAAGCAATCCTTTATAAATCAGTTGCACCAATTAATTATTACTATATTAAAAAATATTAGACAATATCAAACAATTCATGAAGCAAGGGGGAATTATTAATGGTTATTGAAAATATTAAAAAACTAAAATTAGACGATGAAATTATGGAGATACTTATTAACAGTAAGAGTATAATTTTCCCAGAAAAAAGAACACAATTTTTAGAAATGGCGTTAGGTGGGGAAAATAACAACTATTTTGAAGTTAAATTTAAAATAGATGATCAATGCGAAGAAATTGAAGCAATAGTAACAAAATGTAATAATGGTATTGTTGTTAATTATCCAGATATATATATGAGAAGAAGGGATCCGGATAGTATGGTAATTGGTGATAATGAAGAGACAGATAAACCAAGGTTTAAAGATTTGTATGGAGATGATTTTGATAATCTTAGAATAAAAACATTTGAATGGTTAAAAACACAAGAACTTATTGTTATGCCCTTTATGGCAGGAGGATATGAACTTGGGTATGAAGCATTATTAATTGCTCCTAAAAATACTGCATTTTTTGCATTAGCTTTAGCTGATATACAAGGCTTTATACCATATTCAGAATTATCTGACAATTTTAATCCAAAAGCAATTGCATATGTTGCACCACCATTTAGGCATACTTTTTTTTCAGGAAAACAAGTTGTAATACACAATAGAAAAAAAGATTTACATGAAATATTTTCTTATAATTTATATCCAGGCCCAAGTGCTAAAAAAGGCATTTATGGAGTTTTATTGAATATTGGTGAGTCAGAGAAATGGGTTAGTGTTCATGCATCAACTGTTAAAATAGTTACCCCTTATGATAATGAAATTGTTATTGTTCATGAAGGAGCAAGCGGCGGTGGTAAAAGTGAAATGATACAACAAATGCATAAAGAAAAGGATAACAAAGTTTTGCTTGCTCAAAATATAGTGACAAACGAAAAATTCTATTTAGAGATAAAAGAATCATGTGATATCTATCCTGTAACCGATGATATAGCTTTAGTTCATCCAAAGTTACAGAATGGTAATAAAAAAATGGTTGTAAAAGATGCAGAACAAGGTTGGTTTGTAAGACTTGATAATATTACACATTATGGAACTGACCCTCAACTAGAAAAAATTTGCATACAACCCCCAGAGCCATTGGTTTTTTTTAATGTTGTAGGTGTTCCTGGTTCGACTTGTTTAATTTGGGAACATACAATGGATGAACCAGGTAAACCATGCCCAAACCCAAGGGTAATTTTGCCAAGAAAATTTATTCCTAATATTGTCGACACCCCTGTTGACGTTGACATTAGAAGCTTTGGCGTAAGAACACCACCTTGCACCAAAGAAAAGCCAACTTATGGAATTGTTGGTCTTATGCATATATTAACACCTGCATTAGCATGGCTCTGGAGGTTAGTAAGTCCAAGAGGATATGCAAATCCAAGTATTACAGATAGTGAAGCTTTATCAAGTGAAGGAGTTGGATCATATTGGCCTTTTGCAACAGGTAAAAAGGTTAAACAAGCTAACTTATTACTAGAGCAAATATTATCATTTAGCAATACTAGATATATATTAATTCCAAATCAATATATAGGTGCATATAAGGTAGGGTTTATGCCAGAATGGATTATAAGAGAATATTTAGCAAAAAGAGGTTCAACTAGATTTAAACAAGAACAAATTACACCTTCTAAATGTTCGTTATTAGGATATTCATTGGAATCTATTAAGTTTGAAGGAACATATATTCCTAAACAACTGTTACAAGTAGATCTACAGCCTGAAGTTGGGGAAGATGGATTTAATAAAGGAATGGAAATACTTAATAAATTTTTCAAAAAAGAATTGAAGAATTTTATAACCGATGAATTAGATCCATTAGGTAAAAAGATAATTGAATGTTGCATGGATAATGGAACTATTGAGGATTACAATTCATTGATACCAACAAAATTATAATTTTTGTTGGAGGTATGATATGATTAAATCAAATGACAAAAAGCTTATTTTATTAATAAGCATTATTACAATGCTTTGCTTAGGAACGATATATTCATGGAGTATTTTTAGAAAGCCACTAGAAGACTTATTGGGGATAAGCCCGCTACAAAGCGGGCTCCCCTATATGTTTTTTCTTTTATTTTATTCTTTATTTATGCCTATTACAGGTAATATCATATCTTATAAAAATTATCACAAAATATTTTTTATAGGACTTCATTTTCTTTTTCTCGGTTGGTTTCTTGCCGGGTTTTCAAAAAATATATATTTAATTACTATATTTTATGGATTTTTAGGTGGGATTGGGGTAGGAATTATATATGGTATACCTTTATTCTGGATAAACACATTGTTTAATAAAAATAAAGGAAGATATATAGGAATTGTTTTAGCTGGGTTTGGTTTATCTCCATTTACTACTGCACCAATAGCTAATATATTGATAAGCAAGTATGGTGTATTAAATGCTTTTAAAATATTTGGTTTAGCTTTTTATATAATTCTTTTTTCAATTTATATATGCATTAATAGTAATTGTATCAAAAGGTATTTTATTCAAATAAAAGAAGAAGACAAAAAGCATGATATATCAATTAAATTAAGCAAACAATTTATATTCATTTGGCTATTTTTCTTCTTAGGAACATTTATCGGGCTAACATCCATTTCTATAGCAGCTCCTGTCGGAAATGAAATACACAAAATACCTTTAAATATATTATCCTTATATTTAAGTATCTTTGCATTATTTAATGCCTTTGGAAGAATATTGTATGGCTTTTTGCTTGATAAACTATATTACAAAAAAGTAATGCTAATCTCATTAATTTCAATTACTTTTGCAGCTTTATTTGAATTTTTTAATGTGGAATCAAAATTAGTGTATATTTTAACCTTTTCAATATTATGGTTAAATTTAGGTGGTTGGCTTTCTATTGCTCCTACATTAACAGAGAAAATACTTGGAAATAAAAATTTTAGCAAAAATTATGGATATATTTTTACTGCATATGGAACAAGTGCTATTACAGGAACGTTATTATCAGGATATTTAAGAACTGTATTTAATTCATACAAATACTTTTTTATTATCATTCTTATTATAATCTTAGTAGGAATAGTTGGTTTAATATTATATAAAGATAATGGTTATAAATAATATATTGAATTATTTATTTCTTAGAAAGGAGAGTTATCTGATATTGAAAGATTATAAGAAGCCGTTTAATTCTTTGAGTATATCTGATACACTCAAAATTTTAGAAACCAATCTTGATGGATTATCGTCACAAACAGCTGCTGAAAGATTAGGTCTATATGGCAAAAATATGTTAAGTTTTAGCTTTAGCATACAAGGAAATAAAAATTGATGAAGTTAATGAAAATAAAGATTTAGAGAAAGATTTAATTTTTATTGGTTTAGTCGCGATGATTGATCCACCTAGAGAAGAAGCAAAGCAAGCTATTAAGACCTGTTTTAATGCAGGAATAGTACCTGTTATGATTACAGGTGATCATATAGATACTGCTGTTGCTATAGCAGATAAACTAGAAATTTTTGACAGCAAAATAGATAAAAGCAAACAAATATTAACTGGAAATGAGTTAAATTATCTGTCAGACAATGAACTTGAATCAATAATAGAGAATATTAGAGTGTATGCAAGAGTATCACCTGAACACAAAATGAGAATAGTAAATGCATGGAAAAAGAAAAATAAAATAGTAGCAATGACTGGTGATGGTGTAAACGATGCTCCTGCAATTAAATTTGCTGATATAGGTATAGGAATGGGTATTACAGGTACTGATGTAACAAAAAATGTATCAGATATAGTATTGGCTGATGACAATTTTGCAACTATTGTTTCTGCGATTAAAGAAGGTAGAAAAATATATGACAATATCAAAAAAACAATTCAATTTCTTTTGTCTTCAAATATTGGCGAAGTTGTTACTTTATTTTTTGGGACCATATTAAATTGGAATGTATTATATCCTATTCATATATTATGGGTAAACTTAGTAACCGATTCACTACCTGCTTTGTCACTAGGGATGGAGAAAGAAGATAAAGATATTATGACAAGAACACCAAAAAAAGTAAAAGAAAGTATATTTGATGGTAATATGGGATTTAGTATTTTATATCAGGGGACAATAAAGGGAATCATTACTTTAATTGTATATTTTATTGGACATAAATTATATGGGCAATCAATAGCTGTTACTATGACATTTTTAACACTAAGTTTGATTCAGCTTACACATTCATATAATGCAAGATCAAATACAGAATCTTTATTTTCAATTGGAATATTTAGCAACAAGTATTTAAATATCTCAGTAATTATAACTATTTTATTACAATTGATAGTAATATTAATTCCATCATTAAGAGAAATATTCAAAATAACATATATTAATTTTGAGCAATGGTTAATTGTAATATTCGCTTCATTATCAATTATACCGATTGTTGAACTTGTAAAATTTTTTACAAGAAACAATAAAACAAAAATCTAATTATATTGAAAGAAGAATTGCTATGTCAAAAGTTGCTGTTTTAATTGGTTCACAATCAGATTTTCCATTAATAATAAAAACTTTAAAAGTGCTAAAAGATTTTGAGATTGATTATGAACTAAGAATTCTTTCGGCACATAGGGTACCTGATGAAACTATTCAATTTGCACAAAGTGCAAAATCCAATGGATTTGATGTTATTATTGCTGCTGCAGGCAAAGCAGCTCATTTACCAGGGGTTGTTGCATCAAATACAACATTACCAGTAATAGGAATACCTATAAAGTCGTCAACTTTAGATGGCTTAGATGCTCTTTTTTCAATAGTTCAAATGCCTAAAGGTATACCTGTTGCAACAGTTGCTATCGATGGTGCTGAAAATGCAGCACTATTAGCTGTTAGAATATTAAGTTTAAATAACCCAAATATATATTACAAATTAGAAAAGTTTATTAAAAATATGAAAGATGAGGTTTTGGAGCAAGACAAAAAGATATATGAGGAGGCTAAAAATATATGAAATATGAAATTACTGAGTTTTTATATGAAGGTAAAGCAAAAAGGATTTATAAAAGTAATGTTGATAATGTCTTTATTGTTGAATTTAAGGATGATGCGACAGCATTTGATGGAACTAAAAGAGGGACAATAGCAGAAAAAGGTATCATAAACAACAAGGTATCAAATCATTTATTTAAATTATTAGAAAAAAATGGAGTAAAGACACATTATATTGAAGAAATTGATGAAAGAAAAACAGCAGTAAAAGGTGTATCAATTATTCAAGTAGAAGTTATTGTTAGAAATATAGCTGCTGGTTCTATTTGTCAACGGCTTGGGCTTGTTGAAGGCACAATGCTGAAAAGGCCTATTTTGGAATTTTGTTTTAAAAATGATGAACTACATGATCCACAGATTAATCAATATCATATTTTAGCATTGGATCTAGCAACTGAAAATGAGATCGAAATAATGTCTGAGTCATCCTTTAAAATTAATAATATATTAAGAGATTACTTAAGAGATGTAAATATTGATTTGATAGATTTTAAATTAGAATTTGGAAGAATTAATAATGAAATAATATTAGCAGATGAAATATCGCCTGATACTTGTAGATTTTGGGATATTAGTACTCGTGAAAAATTAGACAAAGATAGATTTAGAAGAGATTTAGGAAATATTGAAGGAGTTTATAAAGAGGTTCTAAAAAGATTAGGATTATAGAGAAATTTAAAAGGTGATTCTAAATAGAACAAAAAAGAGTCACCTTTTTTATTTATAATTTTTTTATTAGTAATAATATAATGCACCATAACAATATACTTATTAATACACCATTAAATAGGCCAATATAAAATCTTCTTCCCATAATATTGTTTAACCTCTTTTTTTATGATATTATTTCCATTGTTAATATATTTTATACATTTTAATTTTATTATTGATTATGAGAGGTAAGAATAATTGAGAGAAAATATAAAAACTATATTTCAATGGATGCTTGTTTTTATTTGGATGGGGGTTATTTTTTGGTTTTCTTCTCAAGAAGGGAGTATTTCACATCAAAAAAGTCTTAATATTTCAGTTTTAGTTGAAAAAACAATTGAATATATACTAGATAAAGATTTAATAAATAACTCAAATAGAGATACATTCGAATTTATTATAAGGAAAATAGCTCATATGACAGAATATTTTATATTAACATTACTCTTATATAACGCACTTAAAAACAATAAGAGAGTATTTTTGTATTCTTTTATTATAGCTTTTTTGTATGCAGTTACTGACGAAACTCATCAGATATTTGTTCAAGGCAGAGGACCAAGTCCAGTTGATGTTGGAATAGATAGTATAGGGAGTTTGATATATATTGGTATTAAGAAAATTAAAAAGGCTGTCTAATGCAAGGATAAATAAATTTCAAGACAGCCTTTTTATTTACCAATTCTTTTTTATAGCATAGCCAATTAAAGTTACACCCGAAATAAAAAATATAGTTGCGAAAATTGCTTTAATTGGTGTAATAACTTCTTTTTTAATATAGCCTCTTTTTATTATCTCAATTTTATTTGCATGAATATCCAAATCTGCTCCATGTTCTTTGCAAGCTCTATGAAAAACTCCTTTAACCATCACAATATCGCCTATTTGATTATGTTTGCCTAATAAACGTATTTTTTCAACTTCTGAAGCGGGTAGATAAATTCCAATAGCATTATATCCATCATTTATATTTACCCAAGCATACTTTCCTCTTTTCATTATTTCGCCAATTGCTTCACCGATAAATGTTACAGTTTTTCCATCATAGTATTTTGCATTATTAATTAATGTGTTGCTATCAATTGATTTTTGAGTAGCATAAGCAAATTGAGAAATTGAAATAATTATTATAGCTACCAGTAGTATCTTTTTTATTATCATATCTTTTCCCTCGTTTCTTTTAAAAGAAATGCAACTAAAGCAATAACAGACATAAACTCTAAACGTGCAACCCACATCATTATAATATATATAACTTTTAAACCATCAGGCATTGAAGGCAGTGTTATACCTGCTGACAATCCAACATTACCTGTAACTGAGGCTGATTCAAACATAGCCTGTTTTATTGGATAGCCATACATTGTTCCTGCAAGTGTCCCTATGGTGAATGTGAGAATATATGCAAAAACTATTATGGAGGCATTTCTGACAACTTTATCATTAAGTACTACCTCTTTTAGATGATGAAATTTTTCAACTACAACAGCTGAGTCAGGTCTTATAAGTCTTTTCACATCATCAATTAATGAATTGAATATAATTCCAATTCTTAAGGCTTTAAAACCGCCAGCAGTTGAACACATTGAACCACCAGCTATCATTGCCATTACAATTGCGATAATACTTGCATCAGACCATTCAAAATAAAACTGGTTAGCATAAAGTGTAGAAAAACCTGTCCCAGTATGTGCAGATACAATATGATAAAAAACTTTTCTAAACATATGGATAGGCTGATTATATACTTTAGTTAGGCTAAACAATGACAACAAAAAAAATGAATTAATTGTGACAAATAAGCTTTTTATTTCTATATTTTTAATACTTTCTTTATACCTACCACTTAATATAGTGTAATGAAGAGCAAAGTTTATTGTTCCAAGAAGCATTATAACCATACTAACAATTTCATAAGATAAACTATGAAAATATAAGGCATTTTGTGATTGAGGAGTAAATCCTCCTGTAGACCATGCACCCATAAACATCCACATACCTCTGAAAAATGCCATTTCAAGTGGTAGGCCAATTAATACACCATTAATTGTTAAAGCAATTGTTCCCAAAGCTAAATACATAAGACTTACATACCAAATTATTCTTGCTGTATGAACAACGTTAGGAAATATCTGTTCATCTCTTGCTTCACCAACATACATTTTAAATAAACCCTTCATCCCACTGGCTAAGAATGTAAGACCCAAAACAACCATACCTTGTCCACCTAAAAAAGTGATTAAGTGTCTCCACATATTAAGCCCCATTGGAACATGATCAAGATCTAGAATGAGTACTAAACCAGTTGTTGTAAACCCACTCATAACATCAAAACATGCATCTAGATAGGATACAAAATGCCCTGATAAATAATATGGTATTGCAGAAATTAATACACTTAATCCCCAAGTTAAAGCAACCATTGCCATACCTGAACCCCAAGTAAATCTATCTTCTTTTGTTTCTCTACCAAAAGCAATAAACAAAAAGCCGATTATAAAAAATGTTCCTACACCTATCATAAGGTTAAAAAGCATATCCCATTCTTTATAAAATAATGAAACAAATAAAGAGATTGATTCTACAAAACCAATGGCAGTCAAAATTTTACCACTCATATAAAATATGTGCTTTATCTCATTATTGTTTTTAATAATAGACATAGTGTTCCTCCTAAAGGATTTATCTAACAAATATATAAGAAATTAATATTCCAACAAATATAAAAAATAAACAAATCAAAACTTCAACTAACACACCTAACGATAGTACTTTAATCTTTAATCCTTTTTTCATTTTTATCACCTATCAACTTTTTGATATAAGTTTAATAAATTGAGATCTATCAACTTCAGAAATAATAACAAGCAATTTATCTCCTGGTAATATTTCGGTATCACCTGATGGTACAAAGCTTTCATCATCTCTGGTAATTGCTCCAATTATACTTTGTTTTGGGAAAGGGATATCATTTAACCTTTTATTAGCAGCATAAGATCCTGGTTGGACAACCTTTTCAAAGACAATAATATGCCCATTTTTTAAGGTTACTAATGTATTTAAAGGTTCTATCTCAACTTCATTTTCAATAAGTTTAGCAATAATATCAGTAGAAGATATTACATTATCTACACCTAATTTTTTCATAACATTTATATTTTTAGGGTTATTAGCACGAGCAATTGTTCTTTTGACATTATATACTTTTTTTGCCAACTGACAACTAATAAGATTATCTTCATCTCTTCCTGTTACAGCAATAAAAAAGTTACATTTATCTAACTTTGCATCAGATAATGTTTCAAGTGATGTTCCATCTCCATTAATTACAACCACTCTTGGGAATTCTTCTGCAACTTTTCTACACAGCTCTGGTTGTTCTTCTATAACTGTTATATTGTATTTCTTATTATCTGCAAGAAGTCTTGTTAAAAAATATCCTAGTTTACCTCCACCTACTATTACAATATTCATTTTTTCACCTTCTTTTCAGCAATAACCATTGTGTCATCAGCTTGAAGTTTTATATTCTTATTTTTAAATAAAAAGTTATCATTTCTAATAATTCCAAAAAGGTATGAATTTTCAGGTAAGGTTATTTTATCAAGTCCTTTTCCAATATCGCTTTTTTTAGGAGTAACATATTTAAAAATAACACTATCTTTGCCAAATTGTTGTTTGTATCTAACTTCACGTGAAAAAAGCATAGCCTTAATGTACTCAACAGCTAAAGTTGTTGGGCATATTGTTTCAAGCCCCAAAGAGTGAAATATATCTTCACGCAATGGATCATATATCCTAGCTATAACATGAGGGACCTTGTATATTTCCTCAGCTATCTGTGCCGTCATTATATTTGTACTGTCATCTGGTGTAACAGCAGCTAAGGCATCAGCTCTTTCTATTCCAGCTTGTTTTAAGACATCTTCATCAATAACTATCCCTTGTATTTTTGCACCATTATAATCAGCACCAAGTCTACTAAAATTACTTGCATCATTATCAATTACAACTACATCATGACCATCATTAGATAAACTATTTGCCAAAGTAGAACCTACTTTACCACAACCAACTACAATAATATACACCTTAAAGACCTCCGAAAATATTAACATTTATTAAAATATCATACACTAAATTATAATCCTTTTGGATTGGACTAACAAGATATTGTTTGATAAAATGAAATTATATTATTTTCGTAAAATTATACTTAAGAGGGGAATGACACATGAAAAAAACATTGCTATTATTACTTATTGCATCAATCTCAATAGGTTTCTTTCCCATTTATGCGCAAAATACAGTACCTTTATGGATAAGAATAGGACTTTATTATAACGACCAATATGATAAAGTAAAACCATCAGATTCAACTACTATTTCTGCAGATAATAATTTAAATTTTTACATAAGCGATGATAAAAACTATTCATTAATTACAGCTACAAACTTTAAAAGTTTAGTTGTTTCTAAAGATGTATATAATAATTCTCAAAATGGAGCATATTATCATTTAGTAGTTGGAAATTATATAAGTTATTTAGATGCATTAAAAGCTATAAATAATTATTATAATTTAGGCTATGAGGTTTATCCGGCATATATATTGGGGACATATAAAATTATTATTGGTAACTTTGATAGTATAGCAAAAGCACAACAAGCTAAAGCAAAAATATATGGCTCAGAAGTTTTTCAAAGTAATACTTTAGTAAGAGTGATGGATAATAATAAAACGATTTTTGCATTTGATGGTGGTACTGAAAAATTCCTTATGATTGTACCAACTGCAATTAATGGTATTGAAAAGATAAAAGTTAATTCAAAACTTTACAGAGGGCGTATTGAATTTAAAAGATTAAAGTCAAGTGATATGACTGTTATTAATGTAACTAAACTTGAGGAGTATCTTTATGGTATAATCAGAATGGAGATTGACCCTTTGTGGAACCCAGAGGTTGTGAAAGCCTTTGCTATTGTTGCAAGAACATATGCATTACAGAACTTAAATAAGCACTCATCAATGGGATTTGACCTTTGTCCTACTGATGATTGTCAGGTTTATGGTGGTGCTGTTGATGGAACATACGGTGAAAAACAAGCAATTAGTGCTGTTGACGCAACAAAAGGTGAAGTGATAACATATAATGGGAAATTAATTAGTGCAGTATATTTTTCATCAACTGGAGGAATTCCTACTGAGGACTCAGAAAATGTATGGAAGTATCCTGTTGAATATCTTCGCTCTGTTGATAATTCAAAAGAAACTCCAAATTCGAAATCTCAGTGGACATTCCAGTTTTCAAAAAATGAGTTAAAAGAAAAGCTAAAGGTAAGAAAAATTGATGTAGGTGATATATTAGATATTCAAATTTTAGAAAAAACAAAGGTTGGAAGAGTCTTAAGACTTAAAATTATTGGTACAAATGGAGAATATGAGGTCCAAAAAGAAACGACACGTACAATTTTCGGACTTTATAGCCAAGCATATTCAATTGCTACTGATAGTGATATAAATACTGTAAATGAAGACAATTCTGTAAAAAGAGAAAGGGTATCAGGAAAGTATATTTTAAATGAAGATGGAGTTATGGAACAGGTTTATAATACAAATATAAATGCAGTTGATGAAAATGGACAGACTTTTGAGATATCAACAATACCGAACACCTATACTTTTAATGGCTTTGGTTGGGGACATGGTGTTGGAATGAGCCAATGGGGAGCAAAAGGATTGGCAGACAAGGGATACACATATAAACAGATTATAAAACATTATTATACAGGAGTTGAAATTGAAAAGAGATGAAAAAATGGCAGCTAAGTGATTTTCACTACGAACTACCACAAGAGCTAATAGCACAAAAACCAATAGAACCAAGGGATTCTTCCAGACTATTAGTATTACGAAAAACTGGAGAGATTGAACATCGGATTTTCCGAGATCTTATTGAATACCTTAACGAAGGTGATTGCTTAGTTTTAAATAATTCAAGGGTTATCCCTGCAAGGCTATATGGTGAAAGAGAAGACACAAAAAGTTTTATTGAAATTGTTTTAATTAAAAGGCTTTCAATAGATACTTGGGAAGTGATGACACGACCAGGTAAAAAAGCAAGGCTAGGGAAGAGGTTCACTTTTGGTGATGGGTTACTTAAAGCAGAAGTTATAGGTGTAAATCAAGAACAGGGAACAAGAATAGTTAAGTTTTATTTTGATGGTATTTTTGAGCAGGTTCTAGACAAATTAGGTCAAATTCCTTTACCTCCATATATTATTGAAAAACTTGAAAATCCAGAAAGGTATCAAACAGTTTATAGCAAGGTTCCAGGTTCTGCTGCAGCACCTACTGCTGGACTTCATTTTACTAATGAATTACTTGAAAGAATAAAAGAAAAAGGTGTAAATGTGGTTTTTGTAACATTACATGTTGGACTTGGTACCTTTAAACCTGTAAAGATTGAGGATATTACAAAACATAAGATGCATGAGGAATATTACGAAATAGATGAATTTGCAGCAGCTACACTAAATAAAGCAAAAGCTGATGGTAAAAGAATAATTGCAGTTGGAACGACATCTTGTAGGGTTTTAGAAAGTGCTGCTGATGAAAATGGTTTATTAAAACCAAAATCAGCTTGGACAGATATTTTTATCTATCCTGGATATAAATTTAAGGTTATAGATGGACTAATTACTAATTTCCATCTTCCAGATACAACACTTATGATGCTTGTATGTGCTTTTGCAGGTTATGAGAATACTATGAAGGCCTATAATATTGCAGTGCAAGAAAGGTATAGATTTTTCAGTTTTGGTGATGCTATGCTAATTATCTAATACTTTTGAACCTCCGAGTAAAGTCAATTAATTTCGGAGGTTTATTAATTTAATTGAATTTGGAGTGATATTTATGAAATTAAAGGTTTTACCTGAAGATTTTATTGTTAAAGAAATAATAAATTTGAATCTAAAAAAGAATGGAAAATACAAGATATATAAATTAACAAAGAAACACTGGAATACAATGGATGCAATAAAATGGATTGCAAAAGAAAGTAATATTCCAATTGATAAGATAGGAAATGGAGGGCGAAAAGATAGACATGCATTAACTGAGCAATATATTTCATGCCCTAAAGAATATGACTTAAAGTTTAGTAGCTCTGATAATGTAAAACTTGAATTTTTAGGGTTTTATGATGATTTTGTTTCTCCAGCAATTGTAGCTGGAAATCATTTTGAAATTACAATAAGAAAGATAAAAGATGAAAAAGAAAAAATACTTAAAAGGATTGAACATATTAAAAATTTTGGTTATCCAAATTATTTTGATGACCAGAGATTTGGAAGTGTTGAAAATGATGAGGAGTTTATTGGTGAAAAGATTGTAAAAAAACATTATAATGGTGCTTTAAAGCTATACTTTACTGTTATTCACCCAGAGGACAAAAAAGAGGAAAAGGAAAGAAAAAGAAAGATTTTTGAAGTCTGGGGGAACTTTGAAGAGGTCTATAAACTATGCAAAACAAAAACTGAAAAAGAGATTATTAAAACTTTGATGAAAGGAAAATCTCGACATTTTTTAATTGAAGCTATAAATAAAATTCCTAAAGATGAGCTTTCTATGTTTTTTTCAGCATATCAAAGCTATCTTTGGAATAAAACCCTTTCATATATATTAGAGTCTATGGGAATTGATTTATCAATTGTAAAAGGGAAGATTATGGATTATTATATCTATAAAGAAATAAAACAAAAACAATTTAAGATTTTAAAAGATATTAAAATACCAACTGTTTCACATAAAATACCGTTTGTAAATGAAGCGGTTAATAGTGCTGTTGAGGACATATTAGTATCTCGAGAGGTAAAAGTGGGGGATTTTAATATTAAAAATATCAGAAAGTCCTTCTATAAATCCTTTTTAAGAGATGCAATAGTTACTCCAAAAAATCTTTTGTACGGAGATTTTGAAGAGGATGATTTTTATAATGGATTTTATAAATTTAAGCTTTCTTTTGACTTACCACCAGGATCCTTTGCAACAATGTTTTTTAAAGCAATAACAATTTTGTAATGTGAGGTATTAATTATGGAAAAAAGAATTGGTGTTGTGGGCATAGTTATTGAAAACCCAGAAGAGAATGCAAATAAAGTTCAAAATATTCTTTCTCAATATTCGAATATTATCTATGGCAGAATGGGCATACCTTTTAAAGATAAGGGATTAGGTGTTATATCTTTAATTGTTGAAGGAACAAATGATGAGATAGGAGCTTTATCTGGGAAACTTGGTAGAATAAATGGTGTAACTGTAAAGGCAACATTAACATCAAAGAAAATAGAAGATTGATTAAGGATTTAGGTGATGGTTTTGCTTAAAGTAAATCAAGAGATAATAATAAATATTGAAGGTATTAATCATCAAGGACAAGGGATAGCAAGGTATGAAGGTCTTGTTGTGTTTGTAAATCAAGCATTGCCAAATGAATTAGTCAAGGCAAAGGTAAAACAAGTAAAAAAAGAGTATGCAGTGGCTGAGATAATAGAGGTTATACAAGAAAATAGTAATAGAGAAGAACCAATTTGCTCTGTTTACAGCGAATGTGGTGGATGTCATTTTATGCATGCAAACTATGAATTTCAACTTGAATTAAAAAGACAGATTGTTGAAGACGCAATGAAAAGAATTGCAAAACTTGATGTTAAAGTTAATAAAACTATAGGCATGAAAAATCCTTATTATTATAGGAATAAAGTTCAATTACCTATAACTAAAAAAGATAATAAGGTTTGTATTGGCTTTTATAAACCTATGAGCCATGATGTTGTTGATATTGAAAAATGTTTTATTCAACATGATGACTGCAATAAAGTAATACCTATAATAAAAGAAATGATTGAAGAATTTAAAATAGAGCCATACAATGAGCATAAACACTCAGGCTTATTAAGACATGTACTTATTAGAAAATCATTTGCTTTTGATACCATGATGATTGTTTTTGTAACAACTAAGATGCCAAAAGAAGTTGATAAAATTAAAGAGTATTTAGTAACAAGAATTAATAATCTAAAGTCATTATATATAAATATAAATGATAAGAAGACTAATGTAATATTAGGAGAAAATGAATATTTGATTTATGGAGAAAAAACAATTAAAGATAAGATTGGTAAATACACATTTGAAATATCTCCAAAATCATTTTTTCAAGTAAATTCAGAACAAGTAAATACATTATATTCAAAGGTTGTTGAATATTTAGGCAACTCAAAACTCAATACAATATTTGATGCATACTGTGGTATAGGAACTATATCATTATATGTATCACATTTAGCAGATAAAGTAATAGGTATTGAAAATGTAAAAGAAGCAATTGATGATGCAAAAAAGAATGCAAAACAAAACGGGGTTAATAATGCTGAATTTATTTTAGGCAATGCTGAGGATGAAATACCAAACCTTATAAAAAAAGGTATTAAACCAGATGCAATAGTAGTTGACCCACCACGTAAAGGTTGCGATAAAAAGCTAATAGATGCAATTATTAATGCTGAGATTAATAAAGTTGTTTATGTATCCTGTAATCCATCAACACTTGCAAGGGATTTAAGAATTCTTGTTGATGGAGGTTATAAAGTGAAATCTGTTCAGCCGGTTGATATGTTCCCACAAAGTTATCATGTTGAGTGTGTCGTCTTGATGTCAAATGTAAAAAACAAATAAGAGCCTGAAAAACGGCTTGAATACAGGGTTTCCCGGTGTTTTGCCGCCCGCCGAAAATGTGATTTTTGGCGGCGGAGATGCCGGGAAACCCTGTATTTTTATGTGTGTGATTGTTCGCGGAAACACATCTACAGCCTTTGGGAGCGGCTCTCGGCGGGCGGGGTTGTGTAGACGGAAAAGACGGCGGTTGAAAGTGTTTGATACGTTCGAGGGAACATATCTACAGCTTTTTATGAATCCAGCAAACAAGAGAAAAGGAAAATACAAAGCAATTTAACCATCCTTAACTTGATATTATTCGTTTAGACGTATATAATATGAATTGCTAATAATTGTATGTTTGGGTGAATGTATGGTAACTGATTACATGTCTGTAAATGAAGCTTCAAAAAAGTGGGGCATTTCCGTCAGGCGCATACAAAAGCTGTGTGCGGAAAACAGAATAGACGGCGCTGTGCGTTTCAGCCGTGTATGGGCAATACCGAGAGACGCCCAAAAACCCATTGATGGCAGACTTAAGTCACAAAGAGAGAGGAAACAAAACAGAGCATGAAAATGCGGGAGGTGACAAAATGCTTCCAATATATCTGGCGATGATTGACGGCGAAGAGGATAAAAATAAATTTGAATTGCTTTATGTTACATACAGGAAGCTTATGTTCTGTGTCGCTAACCGCATCCTAAATGATGAACGGCTCGCCGAGGACTCTGTACATCAGACGTTTTTGAAAATTCTTGAGAATTTCGATAAAGTGGGGGAAATTTCCTGTCACAAAACTAAGAGCTACATTGTTACTATGGTTAGAAACAACGCCATCAATTTATATAACCAAAGAAAAAGGCATACAACAATTCCCCTTGAGGATGTGGAATACTGTATAACGACCGAACCAATAAGCGTTGCGGAGGATTTGGATCAACTTGCAAGGGCGGTATTGAAGTTGCCTGTTATATATAAAGATGTGCTGACACTGAAATATGTTCAAGAGTTTTCAAATGAAGAAATAGCAAAGATGCTGGATATATCTGAGGCGACGGTTAGGAAGCGGCTTGAGCGTGCAAAACGCAGGCTTGAGGAAATTCTTGGAAGGGAGGAAAGTGCCGATGTCAATTAGTTTTACGGAAGACATGCTTAAAGAAGCCGTTATTCAAGCGGACATATATGAGATAGAAACCCTGCCTACAGACGATGAAATAGAGTATGAATTCTCAAAAGAGTTTGAACGAAAGATGAAAAAGCTTATACGCCAAAGCAAAACAAGAAGCCCAGTTGGAGCAATGGCTTTTTTGCGTAGGCGTGCGGTCGCTTTTGTTGCTGCAATCATTATCCTGTTTGCGTCCGCAATGAGCGTATCGGCTGTGCGTGCCGCGGTATTTGAATTCATAACCGAGGTGTACGAAAAATTCACTCATATATTCTTTAATGAAAGCCGGTCATCTCAGGATGCGGCCGATGGATTTGCCATATATGAACCAGCCTATATACCGGAAGGCTTTAAACTGGTCAATAAAAACACCGACGGCCTTGTTCTGCTGGAATATGAAAAAGAAAATGATTTTATATCCTACAGCCAACAATGCCTTGAAAACGTTTCAATCAACATAAATACAGAAGGTGTAAAACTGGAAGAACTTGAATTCAAAGGTTTACCGGCCAAGTATTATTCCAATCAGGGCGTTCAAAACCTGCTCTGGTACGATGATAAATATATGTATATGATGTCATCAACACTGGATAGAGACATCGTGTTTAAGATTGCGGAAAGCGTTGAAATTACAGGCACGGACTTAAGTCCATAAAGTTCAGAAAAATTTTCTAAAAAATTTTTTATTTCCTGTCACAAAAGCCTCTTTTGATTTGTCTTATTTTATGAAGACAAAAAACAAAGGAGGTTTTTCAATGATCAAAAAGAGGTTTTTATCTTTTGCATTAAGTATCCTGCTTATTTTGTCTGTATTAACATCGACAGCATTGGCTGCAGAAGAAACTATCGCAAAGCAGGATTCTGAAGTGTCCATTCAGTATGTTTACATCAACCAGGCAAGCACTTCGCTGACCATTTCAGCAAGCGGAACGGCCACTGTGTATGGGTATGTGCAAAAAACACCGGCCGGAAAAAACATTTATCTTACATCTACTTTGCAGCGTTATTCTAACGGATCATGGGCAAACGTGAAAAGCTGGTCTAAATCATCAACATCTTCGTCGGCATCCATACTGGAAACATATCAAGTGAGCAGTGGGACTTACAGGGTTGAGACATATTACTATGTATCCGGCGACGGCGGATATGAGTCTGGCACGATTTACAGTAAGACTGTAACTTATTAGAACAATGATATCATTTTGCTGAAAAAAGTAAATCAATATGTGATGAGGAGGTATAACTATGGTACATATAAGGTCGCCGGATAGACTCGTATTGATGCAGAGCAAACACAAGAGGCTCTCGCATATCCCCATATATTGACTGCCCAAAGTCTTTGAATAAGTGGATATTTAAGAGCCTATATCAATATTATACAACAGGATGTATCAAACTCAATAAGCATATCCCCTATTTGGGATATACAAATCGCGTGATTTAAGCGGATATTTATTTTGGCGAGAATTAATAAAATATTTACTGGAGGTTTGCATATGAGGACAAAAAGTAGACACATTAAAATTTTTACTATCGTTTTATCTATTGTGATGCTTTTATCATTTAATGTTACGATGGTAAATGCACAAGGAAACAATGATAAGATAATAAAAGGCGTTGTATTCATTGATAAAAACGGTAACGGAATTCTTGATTCCGGAGAGCAGGCACTAACAGGTATTCAGATAAACCTTTTTAATGCAATTAAAGTTGAGAATAGTGAGATCGGGGAAGGTATATCTGTGTACAAAGAAACTTTAATAGAACAATCAAAAACAGATAAAGATGGTACTTACCATTTCAAAGTGCAAGATGGACAATATTCATTAAATCTGGATATTAATTCTCTTCCAGACGGATATGGGGTAGTTGAGCCTAATATTTTTGTGTTTAACCCTGATACCGTGAATAACTTTGTGGTAAGGGACGTTGCCGATATTGACATAGGCAAAGAATTTTCCAACGGGATCAATATTGGTGATGAAATACAATTTAATCCCATTTTGAAGGATGAATATGGCAATTCTTTATCAGGGAAAATGTCATACACATCGGATGATAGTGAAATAAAGCTATTTGGGAATGTGCTTAAAAATAACCCTAAAGAATTTAAAAATAGGAAGTCAAAAATCAAGGTATCATCAGGTAAAATCAACAAAGAAATTTCAGTTGATATTAAAGTACCCAATACATCTTCTTTGGATAAGGTATCAACAGCTTTCAAAGCAGGGATTATTGATGAAAAAACCAAATACCTTTATTATCTGTACTCAATTTATGATCAAAGCAAATTACCGGAAGAGTATAAATCTTCTATACCATCTAAATCAGCTACATCAATATTAAAAGAAGTAAGGGATTATCTTGACAGAAAGGATGCCGATAAGCAAGTTTCTACAGCTTATGCGGTTTTAGCCGCACTCCCAACACTTGATAAAAGCTATACAAATGGTTGGTTTACAATTCACTATACGACAACCGGTACTAATGCAGTTTCAACTACAGATAGTAATAGTAATGGAATACCTGATTATATTGAAACAGTTGCAACTGCATTTAACAATGTTAAATCAACTACATGCACAACAAGAGGATTTAGGACACCTGTATTAGAAAGTGGAAAATCAACATACCAAGTCTATGTTTACGACCTTGGTTCTAGTCTTTATGGAAGAACTATTTCAGTTACTATGTCTGGAACTTCTCCTTACAGAACAGCTTCCTCATATATTGAAATTGATAACGATTATTCATGGAGTTCAAGATCAAAGGAGAACTGTGCAAAAGTTACTGCTGCACACGAATTTTTCCATGCTATTCAGTATGCCTATAATGTGGATGCTGATAGTTGGTGGAAGGAAGCAAGCGCTGAATGGAATGAAGATGAAATATATGATTCTATCAACATTTATGTGGATGATTTAATAGAAGTATTTAATCATCCGACTTATTCACTTGATAGCTTAAGTGGCAATCATGAATACGGAGAAGCAGTTTTTGCCAAATATTTATCTGAAAAATGGGGCGGATATACTATTATAAAAAATATTTGGACTCAACAAACCGTAAGTGGATATGCAATTAGCATTAATGCTATTGATAAGGTCATATCTGATAATAATTCCGGAGAAAATTTAGGCACTATTTTCAAGAGATTTGCTGCATGCAATTATAGGCCTGTTCAATATTATGAGGATTATAGTAGTGCATGGCCGACTCAAGCTACAATTAGCACAACTTGGTCAAGTTATCCAGTTTCAACACAAACAGGAACATTGAATTATCTTGCAAGCGATTATAAAGCTTTTACACCTACATCAACTACAGTTGATAAATGTTTAAAAATCACTGTAGATGGTGCAGACAATAAAAAATGGGGATTCAAGGTTCAAAGTAAAAAAAGAAGTACGGATTGGTGTGACACTACAGAACTTACAATGGACGGAACAACAAACAGAGCAGAAATATTGAACTACTTGTTTGGGGCCACATATAAAGAAATATGTTTGATTCCTTCTTATCTTGAAAAATCAGGAAGTGCAAGCTATACTTATTCTGCAAGTATCCAGTAGTTTTATAAGGGTTATGAGAAGAAAATCTCATAACCCTTGCGACTTTATAATTTTTTGTTTTATAACAACAGATTGGAAGGTGTTATTGTGAAAAAATTATATCCTTTTCTAATTATTACAGTATTAATATTAATAATAAGTGCCTGCTCTTTTCGAAGTACTTCTAATATAAGAGACGAAAATCCAGTACAAAAAACTACTGAAAAATTATCTCCAGAGGTACCAGCATCTTTACAATCCATACCACAGGAGAAAATTGCCTTTTGTTTGTTTGAAATTGATACTTGGAATATTCCTGCGGAAGATTTAATAAGTAGACCAAAACCATATTCTGCATATTTTTTTGACTCAAATAATAATGTTCTTTATTTATTGCATGAAAAGGATTATTTAAAAAAAGATGATAAAATGCTTTGTGCTTTTAGGTGTAATGAAGCAAAACCTATTTATAAAAGTGAGGATTCCATTTTAGCTATTGAGCAAGAATTTGGCGGTCAAATAAATAACGAATTGTACTATGCCCGCATTCCAGATTTAGATAAGATTTCTTTGGAGCTTTTGGAAAATGAATCATTAAAGGTTAAATATTCCAACCAAGAAAAAATAATAAACAAAAATGATTCATTAAATGATGAATTGCTACTGATAATCGATGATAAAGAATATAAGATAAAAATTACAATAAAGAATTTTGGTTTAATAGATAAAACTCATATTAAAACTCGACATTCGTCTCCAGCTATTTTAGAATAAAGGGATGATCTATTTTGAAAAAATTGAAAAAAATAATTGCAGGGAGTGCCATTATATGTATTTTGATTATTATAGGAGTATCGTATACTTTTATCCCAAGAAAAATTATTAATGAAGAATTTAACGCCTATATATTTTCAAATAAGAATATGCAAATAAAGAAAGTGCCAATAACGCTAAAAGGGAAATTATATAAAAGAATCATGCAAAATGATATTTTTATTGGCATAATAGAAATTGAAGGGGAAATAGTAGAAATTAAAAGTTCGGAAGGTAATCACTCCGATTTAGATAATAGTAAATATTATTATACGTGTTATTGTCAATATTTTTTCTCCACTCTTGATAACATTTTTTCCCCACCTGTAAGTCAAAAAAATTAATTACCATTATTCAATTGATTTTTAGAATCATGAGCAATAGACTTTATTACACCTTCTCTTTGTTTCATCCTATAACTTTCACCTTTGATAACTACAAAATAACAGTGATGAACAAACCTATCTAAAATAGCTGTAGCCAAAACTGGATCATAAAATATCCTCGGCCACTCCTCAAATACTTTGTTTGTTGTTATTATTATTGATCCTCTTTCATACCTTTTTGATATTATTTCATAAAAATCATCAACACTATTTTGATTTAATTTCCTCAATCCAAGCTCATCTAATATCAATAAATCCACATTAATATAATTCTTTATCTTTTGTTGATATGAGTTATCTGCTCTTGAAATATACAACTCCTCAAGCATTTCATTTACTGTTGTAAATAATACTTTATATCCTAATGATACAGCTTTTAATCCTATCGCTATTGCAAGATGAGTTTTACCTGTTCCTGGCGGTCCTATAAAGGCCACATTTTCTTTCTTGCGGACAAATTCACAGGTCGCCAAATTATATATAAATCTTTTATTTATAGAAGGCTGGTAATTAAAGTTATATTCTTCCAAAGTCTTGTGCTGTGAAAACTTCGCTTTACTTATCCTCTTTTGATTGCTGTTTGTTTGTCTGTTACTTACCTCATCGCTTATCAAAATCTCAAAAAATTCCTGATAAGAATAATTATTTTTAATCGCCTCTTCTACCCTTAAATCATAACTCTTTATTATCCCTGACAATTTTAAATCCCTTAGTTTCACCAGTAATACATCATCCATCTTTTACAGTTCTCCCATCTCAAGCAATTTATCATATTCTTTCAGATCTCTGGTCAAATCTGTTCTCTGTTCATTAATATAACTTCTATCTTCATATATCGGTATATCACTTAATCCTTTCTCGCATATATTCTTCACTACCCTATAACTCAATGCACCAAAGTTGTGTGCTCTTTTACATGCTTCATCTATTGTCTTTAAATCATAGCTTTCTTTTAATGCTATTATCCCACTTATGCTCCTATAGTCATATTTTTTTAATCCATCTTGACTAATAAATTCTTCATAAAATTTCAATGCATTACTGTAAATGTCAATATAAAATTGAATAAAAAGTGGAATATAAGAATGTACAAAAAATATCATCAACAGTCATTAGAAGAAGAGTCAAAATAGTTCATTTTTGTTTGAAGCCTGTATGAATGACCCTTTATGGAAATAATGTGTGAATGGTGTAATAACCTATCTAAAATCGCATGTGCTATTGTTGCTGAACCAAAAATTTCTCCCCAATTTGAAAATGGTGTATTTGTAGTTATAATTGTACAATGTCTTTCATACCTTTTTGATATTAATTGAAAAAACAAATTTGCTGCATCATTATCAATAGGCAAATATCCTATTTCATCTATTATTAGCACTTTGTATTTTGAGAAATGTTTCAACCTAACTTCTAATCTATTTTCAGCTAATGCCTTTTTAATTGTGCTATTAGTTCTTGAAAATGAATGAAATAAGTTGAATATCTGTGTTTAGCACATTCTATCCCTATTGAAGTGGCAAGGTGTGTCTTGCCAACTCCAGGTGTTCCTACAAACAATATATTTTCATTATTCTCAATAAATCGTAAGCTTTTTAAATCCATTATTTGCTGTTTATTTATACTAGGTTGAAATTCAAATTCAAAGTCTTCAAATCCTTTTAAAAATGGGAAATTTGCTGTTTTTACACATGCTAATATCCCTTTTTCTTGTTTTGATTTTAATTCTAAACTACTAAGTTCATATAAAGCATCAACTACTGTTTTTTCTCCTGCTGTGATTATATTCAAATACTTATCTAAATTGTTTTTCATATTTAATAATTCTAATTCCTCTAAGTTGTTTAGTAGTTTAACATAATTATTCATCTTTTTTCTCCTTTACAATTATAATAACTTATTCAATTCATTTAAATTATTTAGGCATATCTCTTCTATATCTTCTTTATTTTTAATTGTCTTACTTAATAATTCTTTATATTCATCAGGATGATAATTTATTTTTTTCTCACTTAAAACGTGCACTGAAATTAATTCAGTGTTAAAATATATATACAAGACGTTTTCTTTTTCCTTAAGAGTTACAATTTTATCTATATATTTTGAGGGGACAGAGTATTTATTTCCTTTGTAATGAATTAATGCATCTTTATAGACTTTTGTTTTTTTGTCATAGTTCATATAACTTTCTATTATGTTTTTGTTAGGTAAAGGAGATAAATACTCTTTTTCTTTCTGAAATAATAGCATTGGTGGTATATTTGTTGTTTGATTAGGAGTTTGATTAACCTTTGCATTTATCTCTTTTATTATTTTTATTAAGTCTTCTTCAGACTCAAATTCATTATTATATGGTATTAACCAATCTATAAATTTATTTGACGACTCTACTTTACCTTTGGTAAACGAATGCTTAGGTTTACATAAACATATTTTAAATCCAAAATCATCTGCAAAAGCTTTGAATTTATTATTTATCGTTCTTCTATTAGATGTAATATCTACTACTGTTTTCATATTGTCAAATAATATTTTTTTCGGTACTCCTCCTGTTACTTTAAAAGCATTTATTAAACATTCAATGACATCTTGTTGTGTCTTATTTTTTCTATATTCAAAATAGCAATATCTCGAATGTCCTAATTTGTAATTGAAAACGTTAACTATAAATTCTTCACCATGTTTAGATATTAGTGTCATATCTTCTTTCCAATCCACTTGTGCTTGTTCTGCAGGAGAAGTTTCATATCTAGGATGTCCTTTTATTTTTTTTGATGATTTTAAGCCCTTCTTTTTTACATATTTATTAAAATTTGAGTATGTACCTATATCGTAATTTTTATCTTTTAAATACTCATAGACCCCTCTTACTGTTACTCCTTTAATACTTAATTTCGTTTTAATTTCATCATAGTATTTATCCAATTTACTTTGTTTGTTCCTTGTTTTTGGCTTTCCTTCATATCCTTCATAGTATTTTTTGACTGTTCTTCTATCCATCCCATATTCTCTTGCTAGTTCTGAATAATTTGGTTTGATTCCCATAGCTTTTATTATGTTTATTTGCCCTATTATATTTTTTGTCATTGATATCCCTCCGATTAAAAAGGATATCAAATTTATGCTCAATTTTGTACATTTTTATTTTCCACTTTTTCTACATTTATATTTTATCATTTACAATATGATATTCCTCTACTGGAATGGCCAATAACTTATCTCTTTCTATTGAATTGAAAACTTCTTTGGGAACTTTCTTAGTTGTACCATGTATTCTTACATTTGCAACATTGTCAAGCCAGTTTCTTAAATATTCCCTCGCCTCTTCAAAATCTTTAAATTCCATACCATAAAAACAATTGTTCTTTACATACTTGACCACCGATTCTATCTTACCTTTATCTGTAGGAGTATATACTCTACAAGGCTGAGGCAAAAATCCATAATGCAAGGCAAAGTTGGCATAGTCTTTCTGTATCTGTGATTCGTAAAAATCAGCATCCAATACTCCTGCTTTTAAATTGTCTAGCTTCACAGTCTGAACAACTCCACCAAAATATCTGAATGCATTCTTATGACACTGTAAAAATGTTTTTAATGATTGATCAAATACTACTTCCGCATACATGTATCTTGAATAGCTTAAAACCATTGTAAATACCCATGCTTTTTTGGGTTTGCCATTGACATTTAAAAGTCCTATATATCCAAAATCAACTTGAGTTTCCTCACCTGGTAATGTCGTTAATACCATATACACCTTTGATTTCTTAATATTCTCTTTTAGTTTCTGAGCATACCTTCGAACATTCGAATAACTTCCCTCAAAACCATATTTTGCTTGTAAATCTTGGTGTATCCTCTTCGCTGAAAATCCTTTGCTTACTCTCGTTTCAATAAATTCTCTATATTCATCAAGTGCTGAGCTTTTTGTTTTTCTCTCAACTTCTCCCTTCTCTTCAGTATCTTTTATTACTTTTCTGACTGTCTTTCTATCAATTTTTAGCATCCTTGCTATCTGACTTTTATTGTAACCTTTTTTGTACAGTGTGTTAATTGTTATATGCATTGCTACCCCTATCATCCCTTCATTTTCTCCTTCTGCAGCCTTTTTTCTACTATTCTACACTACAGAAGGTATTATTAAAATGACCAGGTGGGGAATTTTTGATATCATTTCTGATGATTTTATTTTATCATTAACACCTGGAGGGTCCAAAAATTTTTCCCCGGAGGATAGGGTATTGACACAGAGAATGGTTGATATTTTTCATCCCCTTGAGATCAAAATTCTGGACCACATAATTGTTGGCGGCGAAAGCTATACTTCTATGGCAGAAAAAGGGATTCTTCCCTATCAGAGCAAAGGTGCGTCAAATTATGAAGAAATCGCATTAGGTCCGATACCTGTAGAGGAAAAGCGGAACAAGTTCAAGCATACACACTTGCGTTAAATATTCCATCATATACCTTGATAAACAATTTCAAATAGTTAACAAGAGAAAGTGGTGATAAAAAATGAAGGACTGGTTTTACAGGTTAGCCCCCGTTATCTTATCGGTAACGGGGTTTGCCATAATTATATGCCTTTATTCTGTGTATGACTTTTTATATTATCGGTGGCAATGGGTGTTTTGGCTAATACTATCGCTTGTCAATGTCTATTCATGTGTAGTAATAGGCGCATTTATTAAAAAACTTTACCAGGGAGCCAGTAAAGACTCATTAACAGGCTTGTACAATAGGCGGTGCTTCTCCGATAGAATAGAATATGAAATGGAAAAAATGAAGCGTACAAAATTACCTTTATCGCTTGCATTAATAGACATAGACAATTTCAAAACAATTAACGAAACATACGGGCATTTGGAGGGTGACAAAGTTTTAATAGAGCTTGCCGGGATATTTAAAACACAAGCCAAGTCAGGCGATACCATCGTTCGTTGGGGTGGTGAAGAGTTTACTATAATTTTACCCGAAACTGATAAAAACGGGGTTTTGGCTTTTGCTGAACGTGTGAGAAAGTTGGTAGAATGCTCAAATGCAGGTATAAAATATCCATCTGCATAGGAATTACGACAGTCTACCAAGAGCATGACGCAGAAAAAATTTTAACTATAGCAGACGGGGCATTATATAAAGCAAAAGAAAATAAAAACATGGTTGTATTTTTGATGTAATAACAGGAAAACACGAGCTGCGGCTCGTCTTTCATTGACTTGTAATAAAAATAACTTTCAACAAGTCTGTCAACGTCTGAGTTTATTGATTATATCTCCGAAGTAATATAATTATCCTTAAAAATTTTTTTAGCAAACTTTTATGCTGAAACTCAGTAATACCAACACTTAGGAGTCATAATTCAGTATTCAGGAGTCAGAATGAGAGGACGATCTATCGTTTCGAAAAATTCTGATTTCTGACTCCTGAATATTTTGCAGCTTTGCTGTGCTATGGTATAATCAGTGTGAGGAATTCTGTAAAAAGGTATTGAATGAACATGAAGAAAACTGTAAAAATTGTTTCGTTCGTGATAATTGCATTTATAGTTTTTCAACTGATACCAAGTACTTTAGTTTGTGCTGATGGTCTTAAAAGTCATGCACAAAATTCTGAAGTGTTCTTGTCAGCAAGTTTAATTCATGCCTACAGTGCTTATATAAGCAGAGAAAATCAAAAGACATCAATACAGAAAGTCCCATATAAAAATATCACAATCAGCATACAACAGCTGTGTATTGATGATATTTCTTTAATCAATTTCTGTTTTCTGGAAGAGCCGTTTGACTTCCGAAAAGTCATAAGGCAATCTATTCCACATTATTTCAACGGAAGCAAGTACAAGGACAGTCACTTCGATATCTAAAATTTAGATAACGGAGGTGAAATTATTGGATACTACAGCTATTATTATCGTGTTTGGCGTGATTTTTTGCGTTGGTGGACCGATTATAGGTCATTATGCGTCAAAAGCCAGTGAAAAAGCAGAAAAGGAAGAAATGAACAAGCCCAAAAGCAAATAACGTATTTTACCAATTAAGCGTAGGCATTCTGTTGTAAAGGGCATTATGCCTATCGTCTTATTCCTGTAATCCAAAGGAGGTATTTTATGGATATTGAAGAAAGAATATTTCGCTTAATTGACGGATTTGTGGAAAGATGTGACAAGGTACTGTTTAAAAAAAAGGAACATTAACTAATACAACAGAGATTTATTATAAATCACACACTTTCCTTGATATTTTAAAGGTAATGGACGAAAAAGAAAAGACACCCATGTTAAAAGACAGATTAATAAAAATAACAGAATCTGTTCTTGAATTAGAAAAATAAAGTAAGAAGGTGAATTTGTGCGTTTTAACAATATTACCGTTGTTTTTCTCACAATGTTCTTTATGGTCTTAAGGAATGTTACTGGAAACAAAAAGTAAGAATAAAAAAGGGAAATGAGTTTTGAGGGGTGATTAAATGACACGAAAAAACCGAATTATTAGAGAAGCAAACAGATATTTTTTTCTTTTTATCGGGTCAATATTGGCAGCTGTAGGACTGGAAATATTTCTTGTGCCAAATAACATTATAGACGGTGGCATTGTCGGTATATCAATTATAACAAGTTATTTAGCAAAAATACCTTTAAGTGTGTTTATATGCGTTTTTAATTTACCCTTCTTATTTTTGGGGTATAAACAAATTGGAAAGACATTTGTCTTTTCGTCTTTGTTTTCCATTGTATCCTTATCGGTCTGGGTATATGTTTTCCACCCTATACCGGGTTTAACAAATGATGTTTTACTTGCTGCGGTATTCGGTGGAATAATTTTGGGTATCGGTGTTGGTATGAGATTATTCGTAATGGCGGTTCGCTTGACGGAACAGAAATGGTGGCAATTATCATTAATAAACGTACTGCCTTTTCTGTTGGTGAAATTGTTATGTTTTTCAACATTTTCATTTTAAGTAGTGCAGGTCTTGTTTTTGGCTGGGATAGGGCAATGTATTCCCTTATTGCTTATTTTATCGCTTTTAAAGTTATTGACGTAACAATTGAAGGTCTGGATGAAGCAAAAGCTGCAATTATTATATCTGACAAGGGTGAAGAAATCGCTGAATCAATAACAGACCGTCTTGGTAGAGGGGTAACATTTTTGGAGGGTAAAGGTGGATTTTCAAAAAATCAAAAAACAATTCTTTATTCTGTTGTAACACGTTTGGAAGTAGCGAAACTTAAATCAATCATATATGACAAAGATGAAAATGCGTTTGTTACAATAAATGATGTTTCTGATGTAATGGGTGGAAAGCACAGGAAACGTGCAATTCATTAATACGTTATGAGAGGATAACATAATTCACCGATATACCGGCTTATATTATAATAGCTGCATGTACTCTCTATCCGTGGCGGATGACTCCATGCCCTACATCTATTAAGACTTTGAAGTTTCCTTTCAACACTAAAAATGTTGTGTTGATGTAAATAATAATTTAAACCAACGGGGACGGTTCTGACTGGCTCACTTGTATGCAAAACGAACCATTCATAACCTTCCCTTTTAGCCATAGCCACTGGCTCATATAGGAAAATATGGAAAGCTGGTGAGAACCGTCTCCGTTGGCTCACCGAACATGATGAAGGAACCTGCTTATTCGGGCATGGTTCCCTTACGTGTTTTCTTTTGCTTGCTTTTCATAGTCCGAAGCCACGTCAAGTGCGTGGTGAGGATAGAGAGAAAATAATAGATAAATTAAGGTTTGGAGTATTATGCCCTTTTTTGTTGTTTATTAATCTAAGCGGCTTGATAATAAATTGCAATGAATATCTCAATTTCAAATTGATAAAAGTTGAAATTAAACAAAAAGTGTAATACTATAAAAATATAGATATACTTAAAATAGGAGAAGTAAATGAAGGTACAAAATCCACATGATAAATTCTTTAAAGAAACATTTTCAAACATAGAAGTAACAAAGGACTTTTTAATAAATTATCTTCCAGAAGGAATAGTTAAAATAATAGACTTAGATACACTAGAATTACAAAAGGATAGCTTTATAAATGAAGAACTACAAGAAGTATTTTCAGACATGCTATTTAGAGTGAATATAAATAACAATGATGGATATATTTACTTTCTTTTTGAACATAAAAGCTATGTAAGTAGACAAACAGCACTTCAACTTTTAAAATACATGATAGAAATATGGGAAGCAAATATCAAAAAAGAAGGTACAGGTAAAATTCCAATAATAATACCCATTGTGATATATCACGGTAGGGAAAAGTGGAGGTTAAAAACTAACCTTGGAGATATGATAGAATGCTATGATGATTTGGAAAATGATATAAAGAGGTTTATACCGAATTATGAGTATCTATTATATGACATATCAAGATACAAAGATGAAGATATAAAAGGACAAGTACAGCTTAGAATAATGCTTTCAATTTTTAGAGATATATTTATAAAGGATGCAAGGGGAATACAAGAGACTATAATAAAGGCTGCAAAATATTTAGCAGAGCTAGAGGATAAACAAACAGGAGTACAGTACTTTGAAACATATATGAGATACATATTTAGTGCATATACAGACATGACAAGAAGTGATTTTGAGAATATAGCAAAGGAAATAGAGAAAACATTTATAGAGGGGAGTGAAAATATTATGACATTAGCGGATATATTCAGAGAAGAGGGTATGCAAGAAGGAATCAAAAAAGGAATAGAAAAAGGAATAGAAAAAGGCGAGACAATGGCACTTGTAAAAACAGCCATTAAATTACTAACTAAGAAGTTTGGTATTATACCAAATGAATTAAAAGAAAAGCTACAAGAACTAGATGCAACAACATTAGAAATAATAGTTGAAAATATATTAGATATTGAAAGGTTAGATGAGTTAAATAAGTATTTTAAATAATTACTAAGCCTAGTGAACTTTAATATGTTTACTAGGTGTTTTTTTAAAAAATTAAATAATATATGGTTTTGATAAGGGTGTGAAAATAATTTTGTGGTGCGGCCGGGAAAGGACGTACAGTTTAGCGGGTGGAAATCCCGTCTAGAAAACCTACAGTCAGGGTACTAGTAGCGAGTTTTGGAGCATTACAAGTAATTGTAATGTTTGTAATGTTTAAGCGTAGACAGTTAGGTAGTAGGCCTAAATCCTGCGAAGGCGAGTGATTGAGCCTCGAAAATTTTACAAAGTTGGGAAGACCGACAGGCTCACAAACTAGGAAGGCAATACTGCTGTTACAGAAATTCAAATACGAAATTGTGAAAATTCTATTTAAATGGCTGAACCGAAGAAGTCAAAGAAAAAGTTTTACTATTGACAAATTTAGAAAATATCTTAAACTAAATCCACTTCCTTATCCGAAAATATATGTGAATATTATGAGTTAAATAGCAAAGGCAAATGATTATGCGAAGAGCCGTATGCCTTAATTGGGCACGTACGGTTCTGTGAGGGGCAAATGCTGCAAACCATTTATTTACTTGACTATTTGATATATTTTACCTTCTTCTTGAACAAGAAAATTAACATTAAAATTATTTTTCTGTAATTTATTATTACCAAAAATTATTACTTTATGCATAAAATGATTTGATTTATGCAATAATGTTTAATATAGGGCAGTATTGTTTAAAAATACTACTCTTTTGATTTTTCTATGCTTAAATGGAACAATAGAAAAATTCGCAAAAATTCTTTTGTTATTATTTTATATAATTGCCTAATTGTTTAGGATATAATATCATTAGCTGATTCAATGTCATATCCCAATTTCTATATCTTTGTGTCCATTTCTTGAATTATCAGTTTCTTTATACTTTACATCATACTTTGAATATCCTAGATTAGTTTCGAGTTCTGCTTCAAGTATATCTTGAATAGCATTTTTAAATCGTTTTTTAAGACTTTCATAAATGTCATTTATACTTTGAATATTATTCTCTTTTATAAATTCTCTTAATTGTTCTTTTGTCATTAAACTCATAATAAAAAACCTCCTTCTCAGCATTTTTATTTTCTTATTGTTAATTCTTGCTAAGAAGAAAGTTTTTATTCTTATTTACACAAATTTCTTAACAGTCTCAAGAAACAAGTTTGGTTTCTATATCTGAAAGTTATTCATCTGTACATTAATTTCTCTATTGAACCGACTTGTACCGAACAGTACGCACGGTAATGTGAGTAGGAGTTGAATAAAATAGTGATTCATCTACTACTCAATTATTGCCAAGCTAAATTATTTTAACAGAGTTACCTTCAATAATATCTACAGGCAGAACGTAGATGTTTGATGAGGGATTTGCATTGTGGTAATGATTTACAATTAAATCGATGGACATTTCAGCCTTTAATTTAATGTTTTGATTTACTGTTGTAAGTTCTGGTATAAAATATTTTGACGATTGAAGATTATCATAGCTAACAATAGAAAGATCATCTGGTACTCTAACATTATACTTGGATAGTCCTTTGATCAGCCCCATTGTAACAATATCTGAAATAACAAAAAATGCTGTTACTTTACCTATCAACGGCAATATTTTTTCTGCTAAGCTTATTCCGCTTCGGTAATTTAGATTAGTTTCGAAAATGAAATTTTTGTTAATTCCCAATTCATAGTCATTTAACGCCTTGCAAAAGCCCTCATATCGCCATTGATGAATAACACTCGATTTGATTTCACCACAAATTAGTCCAATTTTCTGATGGTTTCTTTTTATTAAATACTCTGTCGCTAAGTAAGCTCCTTTTTTATCATCGCTGTAAATATAATAGAAATTATCGTAAACATAATCATAATCAATTAATACGATAGGAACAAGGCTTTCTTTTAGAGTTTGAAAAAGTTTGTTGTCAAATTTACCCAAGCAAATTAATCCAGAGACCGCTTTTGAGTTTATTAGTTTTTTGATGTTATTTTTATCGCTGTAGTCTGTTATTAAAATGCTGTAGCCGTGTTCAACAGCTTTATAATGAGCACTTGCTAAAAATTCAATGAAAAAAGGATTATCTGTCAAAACAGAAGCTTTCTCATCTTTAAATATTGAAATTAAAATTCCAATAACATTACTTTTTTGTTTGGCTAAGTTACGAGCAGTAACATTAGGTGTATATCCTACTTCATCAATAATTTTTAAAATTCTTTTTCTTGTTTCTTCATTTATTCGTCCTACATTATTTATTACATAAGAAATGGTTGCTGTAGATACACCTGCTAATTCAGCGATATCTTTAATAGTTATCTTTTTTTTCATTTTACACCTCTCAAAGTATGTTTAAATATTTAATAGTTTAACCATTTAACCAACTAAGGTAGTTTATCAATTATTTATTATATAATTTAGTCATTTATCTATCAACAGATATAAGTGCATAAGGTAACTTTTCAAAAATTTATAAAACCACTTGACTTTTAATATTGTTAATATATAATAATAACTAGTTAGGTTAAGCGATTAATCAAATTAATTATGGCACTCAAATTAGTGCTAATTTCACAAATGAGGAGGTAAACAGTTGTATAAAGGTGTGGCAACAGTAGGTTTTGAAAATTTTACGGCGTTATATTCCAATTCAGAAAGTTTTTCAGAAGGTTTTAGCAGAGGTATTCAGCATCTTTTTTACAATGATTATACGTATGATTTGATCAGAAAAGGTATAACATTGATAAGAAACGGAGAAGAGTTGTTGTATTCAAATATTACATATGATTTACATCATGCACCAGAAGAAATTGAAATAGTGGAGGAAAGCTGGGAAAATTTATATAAAGTCTATTCAAAATATAAAGAATATAAAGGCCTTGAAAGGAAAAGTTTTTGTTATGCTCTTGATAATGGTATAGTAATTGAAGAAACGATAAGAAACAATAGTTCTACAAATATCTCTATAGATATTTTTGCTTATATTGTTTTTAACAATACAAAAAAAGGTTTGTTGGAATACAACAGAGATTATGATTGTTTGATTTGGGATAGCGGATTTGACGATAAATGTGTAATTATCGGACTGGATATAAAAAGTGATTTTCATGTATTGTCAGTTGAACATATAAATTTTGATTTTGCAAGTTTTCAGAGAATATTACAAAAAGAATATAACCAAAAAGATCATCTAAAAAGTGAATTTGGTATTTCGGCTGCAATTGGGAGGCAATACAACATAGCACCGAATGAGGAGATATTATTTAGATGGTTTATTATACCATCCAAAAAAATTGAAGAAGGATTAAAATTTCTTCAAAGAATTAAAAATATTAATCTCCAAGAATATGAAAAGGTGATTTATAGCAGTTTTATAAATCAAACTTCCAAAGTAATAGACTCCAACAAATATGCTAATGAGAAATGGAAGGAAATTTATTACCGTAACTTATTGGCTATAAAAAGTGTTAATTTAAATGGTTTTATTCCAGCAGATATTACAGGACATTACTTTACATATTTGGGTCCATGCTTTTATCCGAGAGATGCATTGATGGTTGCTAAAGCTTTTCTTTATTCTGGGCTTTTTAAAGAAGCAAAAAAAATATTTAACTTTTTAAGCAATTTAGAATTTAAGAGAAAAGGTGAGTTTTATCAACGTTATGACTGTTATTGTAACACCTCAGAAGGAGCAAACAACTATGTAGAGCATCAATTGGACTCAATTGGCTATTATTTAAGTTTGATTAAATATTATTTTGATTTAACAGGAGAATTACTTATTAACAAAGACAAATTAGAAGAAATTATTCATTGTTGTGAATATTACAAAGGTTATAACAACCTAATTGGTCCTGAGGGCGGAGTCAATGAAGGAGTATATGGGCAAGCATATATTACTTCAACAAATATGTTTATTTTGGGTGGATTAATAAATGCAAAAAAACTACTAAAGGTTATATATCCAACTGATGTTAGCCTCAAAAACAAGATAGATTCTCTAATTGAAGATATTTCTGAAGGTATCGAAACTATGTGGGACAAGGATTATAAGTATTATTATTATGGTTTTTCGCATACCACTAAATGTGTTGTAAAAAGGTATGATACTCCTCAGTATTTTTCACCTTTATATGGTTATTATAATGAGAAGATGTTAGATAATAACATTTACTTACTAAAAAATGCCTCATTTCATGAGGATGGAATAGGATATTCCCAGCAGAGCTATCATCATGGTGTATGGATTTTTAATACTGCCGCATGTGCACAGTTTAATTATTTTGCAGGTGATATTACTGAATATATCAAAAAAATAGAATGGCTCTTAAAACATACAAATAATTTTGGACTTATGCCTGAGGCTGTAGATGCTAAAAATGAATATATATGTTATATAAATCCACTTATGTGGGCATGTGCCGAAATGGTCTCTGCATTGGCATATCCTTATTACAAGGAAGTTTATGCTAACAATTTTCGGGAGATAAAATTTGATAGCTGAATGGTTGTCAAATTTTATCAAAAATAAATCTATATTAACTAAGAGGAGGTTTTTCTATGCGTGGTGTCAAGTCGTATTTCAAAAAAGCTTTTCTTGTGCTCCTTATTGTTAGTTTTATTGCTAGCAGTTTGTTAGTGTTTGATTTTGGGAATGCAGCAACAAAACTCAACAACGCCGAAAAGGTTTTCAGAGCTCTTGATAGTTGGCCAAAGCCACCTTTATATCAGGGCAACGTTTTTGCTTCTGGTGGCGTAGGCTACTATGGTGAAAGGTTTATGTTTGAAGGATTATTCCTTATTGTAAGATCTACTGACCAAATATTTAATAGATTAGCTCAATCATATGAACACAAGGGCAATAAAACAATAGTGCACTTGAGAAAAAATGTAAAATGGCATGACGGACAAAAGTTTACAAGTAAAGATGTATGGGCTTATTATATCTTAAATAATGGAGTTGATGCTGCAAGAAGATTAGATAGTATTGAAACACCTGACGATTATACTGTAGTATTTAACTGGCATGAACCAGCTCCTTTCCCTGAACTTAGAATAATATTCCTTGCTCAAGATAGACAAGGAACAATTCCTTATCACATTTATAAGAAATATGTTGATAATGCTGCTAAGATTCTCAACAGTGCTAAAAAGACAAATGATCCTGCAAAACGAGGACCATTTGGATATGAAATCACTGACAATATAAGGAAACAGTTAGACAATAATTGGCAACTATTTTTAAAGTATAATCCTAAAAAACCTATTGGTACTGGACCATTTAAGTTTTATGCAGTTTCTGATACTCAATTGGTTCTTGTAAAAAATAAAGACTATTGGGATGCTAAGAATGTGACATTTGAGAAGGTTGCATTTTACCAAGTAAATGATTTGTCATCCCAATATGCTATGTTAAGAGCTGGGAAATTAGAAAACTTTAATTATACTCAACCCAAGGATGTTTTAGAATCAATCTTAAATGCTAACAAAAATTTGGTTCATTACAAAATGTTTGATCCGGCTTGTGCAGGTTTGATTTTGAATGTAAGAAAATATCCATTCAATAATGTAAAATTCAGACAAGCATTGGTTTACGCACTTGACAGAACAAAGATAAGAGAATTTGCAAATTATTATGCAACCGAATATAAAAAATATTCTTCTTTAGGAATAGCTCAATCAGAGCTCAATAAATGGGTTTCAGTGGATACCCAGAAAAAAATGACAAATTATTCTTACAATCTTAAAAAGGCCGAACAATTGTTAAAAGAAATAGGATGGAAAAAAGGTGCAGATGGTATATGGGTAGATCCAAATGGGAAGAAATATGAGTTTTACATTGGGGTAGCTGCAGGATGGGAAGCTGTTATAAATTATTCTCAAGCTGTAGCAGAACAGTTAACAGCGTTCGGATTGCCAACCAAAGTGAAAATAGTTGAAGGAAGCACATATTGGCAAAAAGTTCAAGAAGGAGCTTATGATATAGGTACTGACTGGGTTGATATTACATGGTATTCTTCAGATCCTTATTTCTATCTTAGTCAGACATTTGGATGGATAGCAACTATTAATGGATTACCAAGAGATTCAAAGACAGGAAAACTAACTTTAAAATTAAAAGGAGCTAATGGTAAGGAAATTGATGTTGCTAAGATACTTGATGAGTATCCATATACTTACGATTTAAAGAAAAGAATGCAGATGGTAAACGACTTGGTATATGCAATTAATGAAAATGCATTTAATATCGCATTGTATCAAAATACAACAGGAGTTTGGATAAATACTAAGACTTTCGGTGGAAAGTTACCAATGGCAGATCAATTTGCAAAATATAATAGGAATATGCCACTTCCAACAAATAGGGAAGACAAACGAAGAATAGCTATACTAAACCTTGGTTTCGGAGGGTATATGTCATTAGTTAATGGAGAATATCAACCAAATTAGAAAGCAAAATTATAAAGTTTTAAAGGTATGTATAAATAAAAATATATAAGAGAGGGCGAGGCTCTATTACTTTAAAGACAGAATTTATTTAGACATGATGGGAGAGAGCCTCGACCTTTCTTTGCAAATTTGCTAAATTTAATTTTTTAAGAAAGAGGGAAAGTGGTGATGAACATCAAAACTATATTAAAAAAAGTTCTTATGTCGTTTGTTACGGTTTTATGTGCGGTACTATTGACGTTTTTCTTATTAAGACTAACACCGGGTAGTGCGATTGATGGATTAGCAAGACAGTTAGCTCAAACAAATGGAATTACGTTAGAAGCTGCATATGAAAGAGTAGCCAAAATGGTTAATTATAATCCTCGAGAGCCGTTATATAAACAGTTGGCTAGATATGTAAATGAGTTGTTACATGGAAATTTAGGAACATCAATGATTTATCAGACAGTAACTGTGAATGAGATTGTGGCAAAAGCATTACCATGGACAGTCTTTGTGTTAAGCATTTCATTACTTATTAGCTTTTTAATAGGTATTCAATTAGGAACAAGAATGGCATGGAAAAGAAACTCCATTTTAGAACCAATAGTTTCTCTATATGCGACTATTACAAGTGCTGTTCCAGGTTTTATTATTGCCATATTATTACTTGTAATATTTGCATATAACCTCAATTGGTTTCCTTATAATGGTGCTTATGATATTGATGTAACACCTGGGTTTAATTTGCCGTTTTTTTGGAGCGTCATTAAGCATGCATTTTTGCCAATATTTACTTATATTGTAACTTCTATAGGTGGATGGGCACTCGCAATGAAAGGTAGTGCTGTAAGTGTTTTGGGTGAAGACTATGTGAATGCTGCATATGCTCGAGGTTTAACAGATAGAACAATAATGAAAAATTATGTAAGAAGAAATGCATTGTTACCTTTAATAACCTCTTTAGCAATGAATTTTGGTTTTATGATTAGCGGCTCCACTCTTATTGAGAGTATATTTTCATATCCAGGAATGGGATATTATATAGCTCAAGCAAGCTCCCAGAGAGATTACACCCTGATGCAAGGTTTGTTATTAGTAACTGCTACAGCAGTAATTATTGCTAATTTAATTGCAGACTTGATATATAGTAAACTTGATCCGAGAGTTAGCATAGAGGAGTGAGAAATAAAAATGAGACACATAAAAGAATTATGGGAAGAAATAAGAGTTAATAGAAAGGCGATGACGGGTTTTGTTATTTTGATATTTTTTATTTTAATGGCAATAGTTGGACCTCGAGTTTTAAAACTCGATTTGACTATAAGATTTTCAGAAAGGTATCAGATGCCTTCATGGAAGCACATATTAGGTACTGATTTTGCAGGAAGAGATACATTTTTTCAGCTTGTATATGGTTCCCAAGAAGTTTTAAGTGTGGGAGTTTTAACAGCCGCTTTTACTATTTTAATAGGCTTTTTTATAGGTGCATTATCTGGTCTTATAGGTAAATGGATAGATTCAGTAATAATGTTTATTACAAATCTCTTCTTAACCATTCCACAATTCCCAATTTTGATTGTGATATCTACACTGATAAAAGTTAGCAATCCACTTATATTTTCTCTTATTTTAAGTCTTTTTTCATGGGGAGGGCTCGCCCGGGCAATACGTTCGCAGATTCTTTCACTAAAGCATAGTGAGTTTATTATCGCTTGTCGAATTATGAATTTAAGTACAATGCATATTATTTTTAAAGAAATAATGCCGAATATTATTTCTTATATAGCTATAAATTTTATTTTCATAATACAGAGTGCTGTAAATGCAAGTGTAGGTTTAATGATGTTAGGACTTGCCCCATATTCACCTACAAATTGGGGTATGATGATTAGCTTGGCTGTTCAAAATACAGGTGGTATTTTCAATCCAAGGGCATATATATATTTATTAAGTCCAATTGTATGTTTAGCACTTTTTCAGCTTGGATGTATTTTCTTTGCTAATGGACTTGATGAGGCATTTAATCCACGCATTAAATCACAAAAAGGGGCATAAAAACGGAGGTATTAAAAAATGGGCGAAAATATAATTGAAATACAAGGCTTAACAATTGAATTCAGAATGAGAAATGGTGTAATCAAAGCAGTAAACGATGTAGATTTCAATATTGAAAAAGGGAAAATAGCTGCTTTGGTGGGAGAAAGTGGAAGCGGGAAATCTACCTTGGCTTATGCTTTATTGGGATTAGTTAATCATCCAGGGGTAATTAGTACAGGAAAAATATTCTTTAAAGGTGAAGATATATTACAATTTAACAAAGAAAAGTTGCGAAAATATAGATGGGAATCTGTAGCAATGATATTTCAGGCAGCACAAAATTCTTTAAATCCAGTTATGACAATTCAAGAGCAAATGTTAGAAACTATAAAAGTACACAAAGGTTATATTGATACAAAGGAGAGTTTGAAAAAAATAAAAGAACTTTTGGAATATGTTAGGCTTGATCCTGATAGAGTTTTAAAATCTTTTCCTCATGAATTATCTGGTGGTATGAAACAGAGGGTAATTATAGCTTTTTCGCTACTACTTGATCCTGAGATAATTATTTTAGATGAACCGACTACTGCACTAGATGTTATAACGCAAGCTTATATTTTCGAAATACTAAAAAAAATAAACAAAGAAAAAGGAATTACAATGTTATTATTGACACATGATATAGGGATAGTGGCAAAGGTAGCAGACCATGTTGGAGTGATGTATGCAGGAAGAATTGTAGAAAGTGCTAATGTTTTTGATATTTTTGAGAGACCCAAGCATCCCTACACTCAGAGTTTAATAAAAGCTGCTCCGTCATTAGTAGGGGATTTAAAAGATGTTAAATCAATTATGGGAACTCCTCCAAACTTGATGAATTTACCTAAGGGTTGTGCTTTTCATCCGCGTTGTTTCAAGGTATTTGATAAATGCAGAATAGAGAGACCAAATAGTATCAATTTTGAAAAAAATGAGTTTGTAGAATGTTACTTATATTCTGAAAATGTGTCTCAAAATTTGGTGAATTGAGGTGAAACAATGAAAAACGCTCCATTATTAAAATTAGAAAACGTAAGTGTATACTTTGAAAAAAGAGTAGGACTTTTTAAACCAGCTTCATTTGTTGGTGCTTTAGTAGATGTAAGTCTTGAAGTAAATAAAGGTGAGATAATAGCAGTAGTTGGGGAAAGTGGCTGCGGCAAGACGACATTAGGAAAAGTTATAACAGGTCTGCAACGACCTAATATTGGCAAATTATATTACCAAAGGATTGAATTAGATAAGCTTGATAAAAAGCTAAGAAACGAATATAGAGAGAGCATACAGATGGTTCAGCAAGATTCTTTTGCAGCGTTAAATCCTAAAAGAACAATTTTTCAATCAATGGCAGATCCTTTAATAGAAAAGGGGTTGGTAAAAAATCACACAGAGGCAAAACATAAGGTTATGGAGCTATTGGAAAGAGTAGAATTAACTGCCCCAGAACAATATTTAGAGAAATACCCCCATCAGTTATCAGGTGGGCAACGCCAACGAATGTTATTAGCAAGAGCAATTTCGTTAAACCCCAAAATCATTGTAGCTGACGAGCCTGTATCGATGGTAGATGTATCTTTAAGAGTATCAATATTGAATTTAATGGCGAGATTAAATAAAGAGATGGGAGTATCTTTTATATACATAACTCATGATTTGTCAACTGCTCGTTATATTGCTCAGAACGGAAGAATTGTAGTTATGTATTTGGGTAAAATAGTCGAAATAGGCAATGTCCAGGAAGCTATCAGTGACCCAAAACATCCATATCTTAAAGTATTAATATCAGCTGTACCTGTGCCTAACCCGACATTAGCAAGAGAGAGGAAAATGCTTGCACTAAAGAGTATAGATTTACCTGATCCAGCCAAACCACCAAAGGGTTGTAGATTTCATCCTCGATGCCCATACGCTCTGGAAAAGTGTGCAACTGATGAACCAGAATTAAGAAGGCAAGGAGATAGATATGTTGCATGCCATCTTTATTTTTAGAAACGAGTGACAAAAATTTTATAGGGAGTTGATTATTATGTCTAACATAAACTATAAGATATGTAGAATTGCTCTTAATTTATCAATAACTTTAATTATTCTTTGTTTATTTTCTTTATTTAATATACCCAAACAAACTGCAGAATTTTATATTATGATTATTTCTTTTATTATTAGCTTAATAGTATTGATTTTAGCTTGTACCTATCTGTATAAGTGCAAAATTTACAACCAGAAAAATTAGGAGTGATAATATTATGAAAAGAACTATAATAGTTCTTTGTGTTTTGATTTTTGTTATTTCAACTGGGTGTATCAGTTACTTTATATATGGGGAGAAAACGAAAGCAGTTTATCTTACAAGTAACGAGAAAAGATTAGAAAAAATTGATTGGATAAAAGATGCAACTATCTACGAGGTTAATTGGAGACAATATACAAATGAAGGAACAATAAAGGCATTTGAAAAACATTTACCCCGCCTTAAAGATATGGGGGTAAAAGTACTATGGTTTATGCCAATATATCCTATTTCTGAGATAAATCGAGCAGGATCCTTGGGTTCATATTATTCAATTAAAAATTATACTGAAGTAAATCCTGAATTAGGAACAATGAACGATTTTAAGGTATTTGTGAAAAAGGCACACTCGATAGGATTTAAAGTCATTTTAGATTGGGTGGCAAACCATACTGGATGGGATAATATTTGGATAAAGCATAAAAACTGGTATGCTCAAGATGAGAATGGCAACATTATTTCACCCCCAGGGACAAATTGGACAGATGTTGCTGAACTAAATTATGATAATCCAGAACTTAGAAAAGCTATGATAGATGCAATGATTTTTTGGATAAAAAACACGGATATAGATGGATTTAGATGTGATTTTGCTGGAGGGGTTCCATTAGATTTTTGGGAAGAAGCTCGAGAGAAATTGCAAAAAATTAAACCAATTTTTATGCTTGCTGAAGATGACCAAAATATTAAATTGCTTGATAAAGCATTTGATGCAAATTATGGATGGAAATTATATAATCTTTTTAATAATATTGCTCAAGGCAATGACACCGCTGAAAATATAATAGATTGCTACAAAAGAACATTTTCATCATATCCTAAAGGAACGTTTCCGCTCCTTTTTATAACGAACCATGACGAAAATTCTTGGAATGGAACTGAAATTGAACGGTTAGGAGATGCATATAAAACTTTTGCGGTGTTGACATTCACATTACCTGGTATACCATTAATTTATAGTGGGCAAGAAATCCCCTTAGAAAAAAGGTTAAAGTTTTTTGACAAAGATGAGATAGATTGGACTAATCTAAAGCTTCATACTTTCTATAAAGAGTTGATTAACCTAAAGAAAGATAACTCAGCTCTTTGGAATGAGAGCAATTGCGGACAAGTAAAGTTTATAACTACTAATGATAGCAATGTTTTAGCCTTTATAAGGGAGAAAGGTAACAATATAGTAGTAGGTATATTTAATTTGCAAAATAAGATGACCAAAGTTGAGATAAATTCTAAGTTATATAGAGGGAAATTTAGAACTTTCAGCAGAAATGAAACAATAAATATTAATGGAAAGAAAGTATTTGAATTAAAGCCATGGGAATATATTATTCTAATTAAAACATAATGGGAACAATATAAGATTTCAATTTAGAAAATCTGTTCATATAATAGCATTAATTTTTATAATTGCAAACGTTTAAGCAGAAAATAAAACAAGAAAAGAGGAATCGTATTTCGAAAGCCACATGTGATAGAAGCTGTAATCGGAAATACAAAGGTTTTAGGGCAGATTGATTCAAATGGTATATTGCAAAGATTTTATTGACCTGCAGTAGATTATTATCAGAAAATAAAATTATTTTTAGCAGCTATTTTTATAGATGTAAATGTCAATATAAAAATGGTTCGTCCGAATTATCAGTGAAATGATTCTATATAAAAAACTCTATTAATTTAATATAATAAGAGACTGTAAATAATTTTGTGGTGCGGCCGGGAAAAGGCGTGCAGTTTAACGGGTGGGAATCCCGTCTAGAAAACCCACAGTCAGGGTACTAGTAGCGAGTCTTGGAGCATTACAAGTAATTGTAATGTTTAAGCGTAGACAGTTAGGTAATAGGCCTGAAGCCTGCGAGGGCGAGTGATTTAGCTTCAAAAATTTTACAAAGTTGGGAAGACCGACTGGCTCACAAACTAGGAAGGCAATACTGCGTCTTGCGTTATCGACGAGCAAGGCGTAGCTTCCCCGGGGTCAAAGAACCGGGCATGTTATACAATGACTGTACGGAAACCCGGGAGACCCTGATAGTTCTTGCTATAACAAGTATAATGTACAACCGATAAGAAGGAAGGAAGTCAAATGACTATCAGGGAGTCGGATAGCCTTATATTGTACTAATGATGCCGGGTAACTCTGGAGGAGGGAAGGAGGCTACACATAATCGACCTTGTTATGGAAACATTAACTACACACAGGGGTAGAAACTGATGGAAACAAAAATTACAAGGATAGCTGAAATTGCTAAAGAAAAGGGTGTGTAAATATTTTTGTGTATTTAATTAAATTATACCTTCTTCTTGGTAAGAAGATTAACCTGAAATACATCTTTCTGTAATATATTATTACCAAAAAATTATTGCCTTATGCATAAAATGTTTATTATATTGGAATAATATTTAATATGGAGTAGTATGGTGTTATTACTGCTCCTTTTGTTTTTCTATTGCTCCATGGAGCAATAGAAAAATTCGCAAAAATTCTTTTGTTATTATTTTATATACTTGCCTAATTGTTCAGGATATAATATCATTAGCTGATTTAATATCATATCCCAATTTCTATATCTTTGTGTCCATTTCTTGGATACATTCTTTGCAGCTAAATATAACATCTTTTCTAATGCTTCATCAGAAGGAAATACCGATTTCGATTTTGTTACTTTCCTAAATTGCCTGTGAACACCTTCAATTATATTTGTTGTATATATTATTTTTCTTACTTCTTGGGGAAACTTATAAAATGAACTTAATATATCCCAATTTGTCTCCCAACTTTTTATTGCTTGCGGATATTGTTTCTCCCATTTCTTTTTTATTTCTTCAAATTCCTTTAGTGCTTGTTCTTCATTTATTGCTTGATATACATTCTTAAAATCCTTTGAAAACTCTTTTAAATGCTTATATGATACATACTTAAATGAATTCCTTAATTGATGAATTATACACCTTTGTATATCAGCACTTGGGTAAACAGCTTGTATCGCTTCTTTTATCCCAGTTAATCCATCTACACAAAACAGAAGAACTTCTTCTATACCTCTATTCCTTAAATCATTTAATACACCTAACCAGAATTTACTTGATTCGCTTTCTCCTATCCATATACCAAGTATTTCTTTCATCCCTTCTATATTTACGCCTATTACTACATATGAAGCCTTATTTATTACTTTACCTTCATCTTTTACTTTATAGTGTATTGCATCCATAAATATAAATGGATATATTTTTTCTAGTGGCCTTGATTTGC